>CAIQPH010000036.1 GCA_903873655.1 uncultured Holophagaceae bacterium
ACAATCCTGCATGCCGTCGAGCAGCACAACCAGGCTCCCAGGCCTTACATCTGGACCGCTAAAGCTACCGATATCCTTGCCAAAGTCATCCGCGCCCGCGCTACGCTCAATGCACCAGTTATTTCGAGCGACCTACACTAGAACAAATTTTGCCATCTCACTTGTTCTCGTAATTCTTTGGCGGACTCAGCCCTTCGGTCACTGGAAAGGCCGTCCGCAAGGGATGGAGTCCCATTCAGATAAGGGGCAGCTATCGTTTGGAGCCTGTGAACCGCTTCGCGTACAGAAACCACACAAAGACATGCCCCCTGGTCATCCAGGACCACTTCTCCATCTGCCAAGCCGAATTTTTTGATCCTGTAATCGCAACACCATGCGTCGCACCTGATGTGCCGACGAGAAGTCCCAACAGGCCCCAATCCTAAACGGTATGACCTTGGTGCTTCTGGACTGGAAGGCACGCGTTCGGCGGGTCAGGTCTCGGTCAGTGTGGCAGCGATGCCGGCTTCCAATCCTGTAAAGGGGGCCTCGTAGCCTGCGGCGCGCAAGCAACGCACGTCCGCCTGGGTGAAGCTCTGGTACTTGCCAACCAACTCGGCTGGGAAGGGGATGTACTCGATACGCCCTTCACCCAAGTTTGCAATCAAGATCTTCGCAATGTCGTTGAAGGTCCGGGCCTGTCCGGTTCCGGCATTCGCAATGGCCTTCACCATGCGTGACCCGCCAAAGTGCAGATTCATGCGCACGATGTCGCCCACGAAGATGAAGTCCCGCTTCTGTTCACCGTGGTCGCAGCCATCAGTGCCCTCGAACAGGCGGCAGACACCTGTCTCCCTCAACTGGTGAAGCAGTTGATGGAGTACTGACATCATTCGACCCTTGTGCTGCTCCCTGGGGCCGAACACGTTGAAGTAGCGAAGGCCAACAACCGGGCTCTGGATGTCGGGCATGAGGGCGCGCACATGCTGGTCGAAAGCCAACTTGGAGTAGCCGTAGACGTTCAGCGGCCGTTCGTTTCCTTGTATTGGCGCGAAGTCTGGGCTGGTCCCGTAGATCGCCGCACTGCTGGCGTAGACGAGAGGTATCTTCCGCGTGAGACACCAGTGGAGCAGGGCCTTCGAATCCCCGAAGTTGTTCTCCATCATGTAGCGCCCATCTGACTCCATGGTGTCAGAGCAGGCGCCGTTGTGGAACACAGCCTCGGGCCTGAGATCCAGTGTGCCGGCATCCAGGCGGGCGCGGAATTCTCGCTTGTCCAGGTAGTCAGAGAGGGTGAGGTCCGACAAATTCCTGGCCTTCTCGCATCGGGCCAGGTTATCCACCACGAGGATGTCAGTGTGGCCGCGCCGGTTCAGTTCCCGCACCAGGTTGCTGCCCACGAACCCTGCACCACCTGTGACGATGAACATAGCCGACCCCTCAGACAACCAGCATAACGGTTGAGTCAGCTGTATGGAATTTACGTTCCAGAGGAGGTCATCGCACATCCAGGCCGGCGTACACGAGACCTTCACAGTGCTGTAGGTCGTGCACTAAGCCTGAGGGGCGGCCTACAAGGACTGTCGCTTCCTGCTCATCATCACCAACAAGGCCCACAGTTCCCTGGACGGTACTCCGCTCATCGTCGAGGAGAAGTTTGAAAAGCACCGCGTCATGCCGCACCTCCTGTGCAGCACCCCTTTGGGGCCGTGCTTTGCACGGTGGGCCTCCGCTCGTGCTTCGGCCTCAAGGAGATCAACGAGCAGGCCATCAAGGATGGCGGCCAGCCCGCCACCTGCGAACCCCTACTGCTCTTCGTCACTCGACTCATCCTGAGCCTCGCCTTTCAGGCCATCGACCCGTGGTCGACGGTGGCCCTCCGCATTCTGCTTCGGGCTCACCAAGGCTGCGCTGACCTCCGAGAGCTTCATCTCGGCCGCCAGCTTCCAGGAGACCACCCGCGTCCTCACCGAGGCCGCTCTGGAAGGCCGCGTGGACTACCTGCGCGGGCTCAAGGAGAACGTCATCCTGGGCCGGCTCATCCCCGCCGGCACCGGCATGGCCCACTACCGGAACCTCGACATCGAGGAGGGCGAGTATCCCG
>CAIQPH010000037.1 GCA_903873655.1 uncultured Holophagaceae bacterium
GCGGGGCGCCATCAGCATCGCCAGGCGCTTCCAGGATCCCCTGGCCGAACTGGTCAAGGTGGATCCCAAGAGCATCGGCGTGGGGCAATACCAGCACGACGTGAACCAGACCGCCCTCAAGAAGGGACTGGATGACGTGGTGGAGAGTTGTGTGAACCGCGTGGGCGTGGACCTGAACAGCGCCTCCTACAAGCTGCTGGCGTACGTGGCGGGCATCGGCGAGGGCCTGGCCAAGAACATCGTGGCCCATCGCTTCGAGCACGGTGCCTTCAAGCGCCGTGAGCAACTCCTGGACATCGGCCGCTTCGGCGCCAAGGCCTTCCAGCAGGCGGCGGGGTTCCTCCGCATCCAGGATGGCGAGGATCCGCTGGACGCCTCCGCCGTCCACCCCGAGAGCTACCCGGTGGTGCAACGCATCTGCCAGCTCGCGGGCAAGACCGTGCCCGAACTCATGGGCGATGACGCCGTGCTGGACGCCCTCGACCCCAAGCTCTTCGTGGACGACCGCTTCGGTATCGAGACCGTCAAGGACATCCTCAGTGAGTTGAGAAAGCCGGGCCGCGATCCTCGCAATCGCTTCGAGATCGTCCAGTTCCGCGAGGGCGTGAACAAGCCCAGCGATCTGGAACTCGGCATGGAGCTCCAGGGCGTCGTCACGAACGTGACCGATTTTGGCGCCTTCGTGGATGTTGGCGTCCATCAGGACGGGCTGGTGCATCTCTCCGAGATCGCCCACCGCTACGTAAAGAACCCCGCCGACGCCCTCAGCGTGGGCCAGGCCGTGAAGGTGAAGGTGCTGGCGGTGGACCTGGAAGCCAAGCGCATCGCCCTGTCCATCAAGGCCCTGCTGGTCGCACCAGAAGCCTCTGGGAAGCCCCAGCCGAACCATCGCCGGCCCAACCGGGAGGGCACTCCGTCGAGACCCCCGGCGGGTGAACGCCCCCCCAGGATGGACGGCCCACGCCCGCCTAGGGCCGAAGGACCGCGGCCCCCTCGGCCGGAAGGCGCCCGTCCCCAGGGGTCACGACCCCCGCGCCTAGAAGGACCTCGACCGCCCAGACCAGACGGTGCTCGACCCAGCCGACCCGAAGGGCCCAGGCCCCCGCGTCCTCAGGCAGCTAGGCTTCCACAGCCCGCGCAGGAAACCCGCCCGCCCCTGCCCGAGCCGGTCCCCGGGGTCCCCGCTACGGCGGCCTCCCTGTCGGACCTGGTGGCCAGATTCAACAAGGGCCACCGCTGATGCGCAGGCTCCTGAGCCCGATCCGACTGCTGCCTGCAGTCCTCCTGGCCTACATGGCTTGTCAGCCCCGTCCGGCCACCCCCATTGTCTTTGCCCCTTGGGAGGAAGGCCTCACCCTGGCCTACGAGGACCCGTCTCTGCCCCAGCCGCTCCAATCCGCGCGCCGGATGCAGGTCCGGGTCGCCCACACCAGCCTGGGCCCTGGGGGCCCCAGCCTTATCCAGCTTGACCTGACCAGTTCCCGCGGTCAGATGACGGTGCTCCTTCGCCCTCATGACAGCGGCCTCGATGTGGTCGAAGCAAGCGGCCGCGTCCTCGCCATGGCCCTGCCAGCCCATTTCCCGGAGACCACCCACTGGGCGGACCGCCACACCGAGTGTATGGTGATCGGCCGAGCGGCCTGGGAGGGTGCTTCGATCCTCCCGGCCACCTCAGACCCGGTCGGAATATGGGTGGAAGCCCGCGCTTCCCAGGCTGCCCGGCGCCGGACCCTCTTCCTGCCCAACCTTGGCGAGGTGGAAACCAGGGAGGAGCGTGACGGCAATTGGATTGTAGTGAACCGGCTCGTGGCCCGGGGCTTCACGGATCTGCCCACCCGCAAACGTCCCTAGTCGCACCACCCTTCCGGAGCCGCCGTGGCTGAAGAAATTGGCAAGGCCGAAGAACTCGAGATCGCCCTGCCCCCAGGTGCCGACAAGGGCATGGTGCGCGACAACCTCGAAGTGATCTGCTTCGCCATGGTGCTGATCCTGTTCTTCAAGGCCTTCGTGGGCCAGCAGTTCAAGATCCCCACCGCCTCGATGCGGAACACACTGATGATTGGCGACCACCTCCTGGCCAACAAGTTCATCTTCGCCCGGCCGCAGTGGTCCTGGGAGGAGACGCTCTTCCCCATGCGCAACGTGACGCGCGGCGACATCATCGTCTTCCGCTGGCCGCTCGACCGCGACCAGGACTACGTGAAACGCTGCGTGGCCCTGGCGGGGGATACGGTCGAAATGCGCAACAAGCGCCTCTTCGTGAACGGCAAGCAGGTGACGGGCGCCTTCGAACACATGTTCGGTCGCAGCCCTGAAGGTCCGACACCAGGCCCGTGGCCCCCCGCGCGCTACGCCGGCGAGGCTGAACGGCCCGTGGGCCTCTGGCGCCACGCAGATCCCGAGGTGCTGGCCCTCCACGACCGCAATCAGATGCAGGCCATGAACAGCCTCATCCAGGATGGTTTCAAGGACACCCTAGGCCCTGTCACAGTCCCCCCAGGTCACATCTTCGCCATGGGCGACAACCGCGACAACAGCATGGACAGCCGCTACTGGGGCTTCCTGCCCATCGACCATCTGCGAGGTCGCCCCTTCATCGTGTGGTGGAGTTTCCGCGAGGGCGACACCGACAACGACAACGGCCGCGTGCCCGCCGGGCCAACGGATGTCGCCTGGGATTTCATCGATGCCGCACGGCACTTCTTCACCCGCACCCGC
>CAIQPH010000038.1 GCA_903873655.1 uncultured Holophagaceae bacterium
GCTTCCACGATGCGATCTTCGGCAAGGAAGCGGTGGAGCTGGCCATCCCCAGGCTGGAGGCCTGTGACACCTGCCATGGCTCCGGCTGTGAGGCGGGCTCGCGACCGGAAACCTGCCCCCAGTGCCGGGGCGCAGGCCAGGTGGCCGTGCGCCAGGGTTTCTTCCAGATGCTCGCCCCCTGCCCGCGTTGCGAGGGCCGGGGGCGCGTCATTCCCAAGCCCTGCCGCACCTGCCATGGTGAGGGCCGGATCCATCGAAAATCGAAGGTCAGCTTCAAGGTGCCGGCGGGCGTGGACCGCGGCACCCGGCTGCGGCTCCAGAACCAGGGCGAGGCGGGCCGTTCCGGTGGGCGCAGCGGGGATCTCTACGTGGTCTTCGATGTGGAGCCGGATCCTCGCTACGAGCGGGACGGCAGCGATCTGCATCGCCGCCTGGAGGTCAGCTGGCCCCTGCTGGTGACCGGCGGGACCCTTCCGGTGGAGACACCCTATGGCCCGGACAGCGTGAAGCTGGCTGCGGGTACTCCGGCCGACCATGTAGTGAAACTGGTGAACGCAGGGGTGCCCCGGTTGCAGGGCAGCGGTCGCGGCGATCTCTGGCTTCATCTCCGCGTGGCGGTTCCGAAATCCCTGACCGCTGAACAGCGCCAGCTCGTCGAGCAGCTCCGCCGCAGCCTTGACGGCGATGCCGGCGAGGCAGATGAGGAAGGCTTCCTCGCCAAGGTATTCGGCTCCGACAAGGGTGGGAAGAAGAAGCGGAAATAGGCTAGCTAGCCCGCCACCACCACCCGGCCCTTGCCTTCGCTCTTGGCGCGCAGGAGGGCGCGGTCGGCCTGTTCGATGAGATGGCCGGCGCCGTCGGCATGCTCGGGGAAGGCGGCGACCCCGGCACTCAGTGAGACGGGAAAGTGAGCCGGACCCAGATCCTGCGGTTGGTCACTGAGCAGGTGCAGGAGGCGCTCCCCCAGCTTCCGGGCGCCCTGGGCCGTGGTGCTCGGCATGAGGATGCAGAATTCATCGCCCCCGTACCGGTAGAGCCGGTCATGGGCGCGACAAAGCCGCTGGGCGGTAAGGGCGACGGATTCCAGCAGGAGGCTACCCACGGGATGGCCATGGCTGGTGTTCACGCGCTTGAGGTCGTCCACATCGAGGAAGAGCAGGGCCAGAGGCTCGGACTTGGTAGCCGCGGCCCGCACCGCCTGGGGCAGTTCAGCCTCCAGGCAGCGCCGGTTCTGGGCCACCGTCAGATCGTCCTTGAAGGACAGCGCGCGGCTCTCCTCGAGGTGCCAGGCATTGAGCAGGAGCGGTTCCATGTCGTCGAAGCCCCGCAGAAATCGCTCTGGCGGTTCCTGTGGGGCCGCCAACCGCAGGATGCCCAGCTGTTCGGAAGGCGCCAGGAGGAAGGCCTCACCGCGCCGCACGAGGTCCGCCGCCTCCCTTTGGCCCAGGGGAGCCTCCGGGAAGGAACCATCACCGGCCCGCTGATAGAAGACGTCGTCCCGGCGGAGCCAGATGGCTCCTCCGCTGGCGCCGGAAAGGCGGATCGTACGGTCCAGCACCAGGCGGAGCAGTTCTTCAAGCGAGGCCAGGTGCATCATCTGCCGCAGCCAGCCCTCGCTGCCCAGATCCCGCTGGCGCAGGTGCAGCAGCGCCTCCCGCGCGGCTTCCAGGGAGCGGTCCTGCAGCAGCACCCAGCCTGGCCTGAGGTTGAGCACCGCGCTCACCGCTTCCGGTTCCGCCTTCTCGACCCACCAGAGGATCTCGGTCCCCTCCGTAGGGATCAGGCGCGGGTCGGGATGATCGGCCACCAGGACCACAGAGCCCTGGCCGGGGCTCGAGACGATCTCGTGTCCCCATCCCGCGAGGGCCTTGCGCAACGCCTCACCCTTGGCGGAGGGATGGACGTCCAACCAGTGGATGAGGGCCATGGGGTTTCCTGACGGAGGACTCTTCGGCATTCAATGGGACAGTTCTTAACCCAAAGCCCCTTCAAGACGCAGGGCAAGTTGGCGCAGGTGGGCGGCCAACTGGTCCAGGACGGGTGGCGAACCCTCCCTTTGACCACGTTCCACACGGACCCAGCGCTTGAGCAGGGCCAGGGCCTGGGGATCCCTCACGCCCAGGCGCTTGACGGTCTGGATGAGCCGGTGGGAGAGGCGGGTGCGGTCCGTTCCGGAAGGATTTTCCTGGAACTCCGCGATGAGTTTCAGGGCGTCGTGCGCGACTTCCAGATCCTGGCGGATCAGGGGGACCCGGGCGTTGATGCGCAGGAGGAACAGCTCCAGGAAGCGCATCAGCTCACCCAGCAGGTCCATCCCATCCCGCAGGGCCTGGGGCATCTCCTGGGGTGATTCCAGCAGTTGGCCCAGTTCCCGGATGAGGCCCTGGGCCTCGTCCCGATCCGGCTGCCGCATGAGCGGGAACTCGGGGCTCCGGCGGAAGGCCAGGAGGTGCCGGTAGGCCTGGGCCAGGCCCAGAGCCAGCCTTGGCCAATCCTGCAATTCCAGCTGGAGCTGCAACTGTCCGTAGAGGGGCGGTACCTGCTCCCACAGCTGCTGGATGCGTGACCGCAGCTGCTCGCCCTCCTCCATCAGGCTCGAGGATTGGGGGAAGAGCCGGTGCTGCACCTCGGGGGAGAAGATCCCCACCAGTTCGCCCATGAGCTGCTTCTGGTGGTTGATGAGGAGGTCCCGCAGGTTGTCGAGGGTCTGGGCCAGCTGGTCCGCATCCTGGCCGGCCAGGGCCTGCTGGAGGAGGCTCTGCAGGGTTCCCTGGTCCTGTTTGAGGCTCTGCATCGCCCGTCGGAGAAAGGACCGAAGGCGCACGGCATCGGGCCGGGAAACGTCCAGCAATTCCCCGCGGGCCGGGTCATAAGCGCGCTCGGCCTGGCGCCCCAGTTCGGCTTCCAGAACGAGGAAGGTCGGGACGGCGGCGTAGCGGTCCCGGATGCCGGTGCTGGCGGCGGATTCGAGGGACTCCAGGAGACCGAGCAGCGAGATGTGGCTGGTCAGAGCGCGAGCCACCACCGAGAAGGCGGGGCGGTCGTCCAACCGGAGCTGCTGCAGCAGGCCACGAAGCTCCAGGGGCAGGCTCTCCCGGAACAGGTCGATATCCATGCGCGGCAGGGACCAGCCCAGGTTGTCCCAGAGCCAGCGCAGACTGCCTCGGACCTGCTCCACCGCAGGCCAGTGGATGCCGCGATCCAGGGGGCGCACCAGACTCAGGCGGAGGTTCGATACCACGTGCTCGAGCAGGAGCAGGGGCTCCACACGGGAGTGGATGTCGGTCGGGATGCAGGCTTCCAGGAGCTCAGCCAACCGGGTCAGGGATTCCTCCAGGCGCCCCTGGCCTCGGATGGCCCGGCTCACGGTCTTCATCTGGGCATTCAATTTGGCCACTGATGCACTGCCAGGCCCGGTTTCCTGAAGTCCCGCCAGGATCCCCCGGAAGGCCTCCCGATGGTCCTCGAGGAAGGTGGCCCAGAGTGAATGGAGACTTTCGCTGGGTCCTGAAGGTGCCAGGGACATGGCCCGCAGCGAGGCCAGGAGATCCAGGAGCTGGGTCACCCACTCAGGTTGATGCTGCTCGGCCAGCAGTTCGCGGTGGGCCGCCTCAGCCTGGTCGCCCAGGCGTCCCAGGCTGTGGAGCATGACCAGGCCCATGGCGCTCCGGGCCTCACCGAGGCGGCGGGGCGAGAAGGCGTGCAGGAAGGCCAGGAAGTAGCCCAAATTTCGTCGGAGGGCTGCCTGGGCGGGCGATTCCTCGTGGATCGGGATCCGCTCCGGGGCAGCCTCGACGAGCGGCTCCAGATCCCGGGCCCCCTCACGGAGGATGTCTTCGAGGAGTGCCAGATCACCCTTCGACAGACCCTTTTCGCGGATCAGCTGCCTAGCCAGCAACAGGCGCTGGGGCGGGGTACCTGGAGAGGACATGGCAAAAGCATACAATGGTTAGGAGTCCCGAACCCGCCGGTGGTGCTACCATCGCCTTACCCCAATCTGGAGGCAGCCAGTGGTCAGCAAGCTCGGGGAAATGCTCGTGAAGGCCCAGCTCATCACGGACACCCAGTTGGATGAGGTCATCAAAATCCAGCGCAGGGAGGGCGGGAAGCTCGGCAGCATCGTGGTGAGGGCCGGCTTCTGCTCGGACCAGGACATCGTCAGTTTTCTGGGCATGCAGTACGGCGTGCCGGCGGCGGATCTCGAACAGTGGCCACCCATCGAGCCCAGCATCATCGCCTTGATTCCCAAAGACCTTGCCCAGCGGCACAAGGTGTTGCCCCTTCAGCGTACCGGGAATGTCCTGACCTTGGCCATGTCCGATCCCACGGACATTTTCGCCATGGATGACGTGCGGTTCCACACCGGCTACAACGTGGACCCCGTGGTCTCCAGCGAGATGGGCCTCGTCCGGGCGGTGGAAAAGTACTATGGCGGCAACAGCGCCGTGCGCTTGGCCGACGGCTCCCTGGCGCGCAACGCGAACCAGACCCGTGGCGGCACTCAGGGCCGCAACGCCACCCAGACCAGTAGTGGCGCTCCGGAAGCCAGCGGCCCCTCGGTGAGTGACGTAGCGGATGCCTTCAACGAAGCCGAAGAGAGCTTCGACCTGGCCGACCTGGAACAGGAACTCGACGCCGACGCCGATTTCGACGCGACCGACGAGGATGATGACAGCGTCAATGTGAACACCCTGAAGCGGGGCAGCGAGGACGCGCCCGTTGTGAAGCTCGTGAACATGGTGCTCATCGAAGCCATCAAGCGGGGTGCTTCGGACATCCACATCGAGCCCTACGAGAAGACCTACCGCATCCGGTTCCGCATCGACGGGATTTTGATGGAGGTCATGCGGCCCAACCTCAAGCTGAAGGATCCGCTGACCTCCCGCGTGAAGATCCTGGCCAAGCTCAACATCGCCGAGCGGCGGCTGCCCCAGGACGGCCGCATCAAGCTGCGCGTGAACATGGGCGGGAAGCAGAAGGTCATCGACTACCGCGTCAGCATCCTGCCGACCCTGTTCGGCGAGAAGATCGTGCTGCGGCTGCTGGACAGCGACAAGCTCATGCTCGACCTCACCAAGCTCGGCTTCGAGCCTGAGAGCCTCGAGCGCTGGGACCGCCAGATCTCCAAGCCCTACGGCATGATCCTGGTGA
>CAIQPH010000039.1 GCA_903873655.1 uncultured Holophagaceae bacterium
CCTTCGGCCTCAAGCACAGCCGCACTCGGCCCTACCGACCCAGAACCAACGGCAAGGCCGAGCGCCTCATCCAGACCGCTCTCAGGGAATGGGCCTTCGGTCCCACCTGGCAGACTTCAGATGAAAGAAACCAGGCGCTCAGCGCCTGGCTCCACTTCTACAATCACCATAGGCCCCATTCGGCCTTAGGTGGTCAGCCCCCAGTCACAAGGCTGAACAACCTCGTTGGCAACGACAACTAGAGCTGAGGTTTGTCCCCAACCGGGGACTCGGGAGGGTGGCCTCGGGCTTTGGGCTGTAGACTGGAGGGATGTCCAAAACGCCCTATCGCACCGTCACGTCTGAAGGAACCGAGGTCCTGATCGAGCAGCTGCCTCACGTGAAGAGCTGCGCGGTGGGCTTTTGGGTGCGGCGGGGTTCCCGGCACGAGGGCCCGGCGGAAGAGGGTCTGGCCCACTTCCTGGAGCACACGGTCTTCAAGGGTACCGAGGCCTATCCCACCCCGGATGAACTGGCGGAGGCCACGGATCGCCTGGGTGGCCATGTGGACGCCTTCACGGGCAAGGAAGTGGCCTGCTTCTACGGCAAGGTGCTCGCCGATCAGCTGCCGGAACTGGTGCATCTGCTCGGCGAACTGGTGACCGCCCCCCTCTTCGACCCAGAGGAGCTGGTCCGGGAGCGCGGCGTCATCCTGGAGGAGATCGCCCAGAGCGAAGACCAGGCCGATGACTGGGTGAGCGAGCTGTTCTACGGTGGCTTCTGGGAAGGCACGCCCCTGGCCCATCCCATTCTCGGCCGTCCTGAGCAGGTGTCGATCTACGGCCCCCACGAGGCCCGCGCCTTCTTCGACCACACCTACCGGGCGCCGAACCTGGTGGTCGCGGCCGCCGGCGCCATCGACCCGGAAGCCTTCCAGGTTCTGCTCAGGCCGATTCTTGACAAGTTGCCCCGTGGCTCGGCTCATGCGCCAGGCGCAGGCGTTGGCACCCGGCCCTTCCTGCTGAACACGCCCAGGAAGGACCTCCAGCAGGCCAACCTGGTGATGGGCTTCCCCGCGCCGGACCATCGCTCGCCGGATCGCGCGGCGGCCCATCTCCTCAGCCACGTGCTGGGCGGCGGGATGGCTTCGCGGCTCTTCATGGAACTGCGCGAACGCCGGGGGCTCTGCTATCAGGTGGGCAGCTACCTCAGTCCCTACGCCGATACTGGCGCGCTGCAGATCAGCGCCAGCTGTGCTCCGGCCCAGCTACGGGAGCTGGTGAGCCGCACCCTGGCGGAATGCGCCCGGATCCGTGAGAAGGGTGTGGAGAGCGGGGAACTTGACCGGGCCAAGCTCCAGGCCCGCACCGGTCTCGTGTTCAGCCAGGAGAGCAGCAGCAGCCGCATGTTCAGCCTCGCCCACCAGGCCATCCACCACGGCGAGCTGCGCAGCCTGGATCAGCAGATGAAGGAAATTGAAGCCGTGACGCTCAGTGATCTCCTGCGGGTCGCCCAGGATCTGCTGGACCCCACCCAGCTTGGTCTCAGCGCCCTTGGCACCCGGCGCGGCTGTGACATCCGCCCGCAGGACCTGGTGGCCTGATGCCTGGTGGGGCCATGCCCTGGGATCGCCCCGCCCCCGAGCGGGAAGGCCTGCCCTCGGCTTGGTCCCTGTTCCCGGAGGAGTTGACCACCCTGGGTTGCCCCGGCAGCCCTCTGGAGACCTTCCGGCGCCTGCACCGGCCCTGGACCTGGAAAGGCGGCGCGCCTGATCTTGGGCCTAGGATCCGCCACTGGCTGGAAGGTGTGGCCGACCTGCACCTGCCCGCCATGGTCGAGCGCCAGGCCTCCGCGGATGGTTCCACGAAACTGGCTCTCGAACTGTCGGACGGGAAGCGCATCGAGGCGGTCCACATGCCGCGCCGGGTGCGGAATCCGCGTGTGACCTTCTGCATCTCCAGCCAGGTGGGCTGCGCCCTGGGGTGCACCTTCTGCGCTACGGGCAGCATGGGGATTCAGCGAAACCTCCAGGCTGGCGAGATTCTGGGCCAGGTGCTCGCCCTGATGCTGGAACTCGGACCCGAGCGCGGCCATGAGCTCACGCTCGTGTTCATGGGCATGGGCGAGCCGCTGCACAATCTGGACCATCTGCACCGCGCCATCCGTCTCATGTGCCATCCCATGGGTCTGGGGCTCGGGAAGGGCCGCATCACCGTGAGCACCTCGGGCCTGGTAAGCGGCATTGAGAAGCTGTCGAGGCTGGAACCCAGGCCGCTGCTGGCACTCAGCCTCAACGCCACTACGGATGAGGCGAGGAGCCGCACCATGCCCGTAAACCGGGTCTGGAACCTGGTCCGCCTCCGGCAGGCACTCGACGAATGGGGCCTGAAGCGGGGCGAGAAGTTCTGTTTCGAATACGTGCTGCTGGCGGGGGAGAACGACACCGAGGCGGATGCGGAGCGACTGGCCAATTGGCTTGGCGAGCTGCGGCGTGCCCACAACCTTAATCTCATCCCCATGAACGAGCACGGCGCCAGTGCGTTCCAGCAGCCCACCGAAGACCGCGTGCAGCAATTCGCCAGATGGCTGAAGGACCACGGCTGCTTCGTCACCGTCCGCCGCAGCCGGGGGCAGGACGTACAGGGGGCCTGCGGGCAGCTGATCAAGGGGAAGTGAGCTGCTTTTTCTCTTTGCGCCTTTGCGCCTTTGCGTTGAATCTTTTCGGATGCGCATTCCGGTCCACCAGCTCCCCCACGGTCTCGGGCTCGACCTTCCTGAAGCCGCCACGGCCCATGCGGCGGGCATGGACCTGCGGGCGGCGATTCCTGACGGGGAGACCTGGACCCTCATGCCAGGGCAGCGGCGGCTGGTGCCTACGGGCTTGGTCATGGCCATCCCCCCAGAGTTTGAGGGCCAGGTGCGGCCCCGCTCGGGCCTGGCCCTGCGCCATGGCCTCACGGTGCTCAACGCGCCCGGCACCATCGACGCCGACTACCGGGGCGAGGTGCAGGTGCTGCTCATCAACCAGGGCGAGGCGCCCTTCGACCTCCGCCGGGGCGAGCGCATCGCCCAGTTACTGGTGGCCCCCGTCGAAAGCTGGACCTGGCGGCCCGAACCCACCGTCGAGGCCCTGGGTGACACGGAGCGCGGTGCCGGGGGCTACGGCAGTACCGGACGATGAACGATTTTCTGAAATGGCTGTTGAAACAGCAATATAATCTGATCCCCTTCATAGGAGGTTCCCATGCGTCGCGCAGCCCTCGTTCTTTCCCTCGCCGCCCTTCCTGTTCTCGCTGGCCAGCCTCTGACCTACACCGACGGCCCCACCAAGCTGGCGGGCTACATCGCCCGCCTCAGCTCGATCAAGGGCAAGGTCCCGGGCGTGGTGGTGGTCCACCAGTGGATGGGCCTCACGGACCATGAGCGCAAGGTGTCGGATGACCTGGCCAAACTTGGCTATGTGGCCCTGGCAGCGGACATTTATGGCGAAGGGGAGCATCCTGCGAACTCCGGCGAGGCGGGTAAGCTGGCGGGTAAATACAAGGGCAACCGGACGCTCTACCGGCGCCGCGTCGCTGCAGCCATTGAGACGCTGAAGGCCCAGAAGGGCGTGGATGGTTCCCGCCTCGCGGTGATTGGTTTTTGCTTCGGCGGCATGGGCGCCCTGGAGGCCGCGCGCGCTGGTTTTCCCGTGAAGGGCGTGGTGTCCTTCCACGGGGACCTGGATTCGCCTGCGGACGCCAAAGTTGAACCCATCTCGGCCAAGCTCCTGGTCTGCCATGGGGCCGATGATCCCTTCGTCACGGCCAAGGCCGTGGCCGGCTTCCAGGACGAGATGCGCCAGGCGAAGGCGGACTATGTGTTCGTGGCCTACGCCGGTGCCGTCCATGCCTTCACCCAGAAGGAGGCGGGCAGCGACAACAGCAAGGGCGCGGCCTACAACGAGGCCGCCCAGCGCCGCAGCTGGCAGCACATGCAGGATTTCTTCAAGGAGATCTTCTAGCGCGGTTCGCTCTGTTTCAGCAGGTCCACCAGGTGGCTGCTCCATAGGGCAGCGACCGTGTGGCTGCCGTGGCCGCGGGTTTGTGGACTGAGGGGCAGCAGCAGCGCCCGGCCCTTGGGAACCCGCTTGATCTCGCGCTCGAGGATGCCCAGCTCAGGCGGGTTGATGAGATCGTCCGCGGTGTTCACGGCCAACAGAGGCGCCTGGATGCGCTCAAGCCCAGGCCCAGGATCGTAGTCCCTGGATGCCTCCACGGCATAGAGGACATCATTGGCGTCCCCGGTCTTCAGGTAGGTCGATACGAACTTGTCCAAGTTCGCGTCAGCCTTGGCCAGGGTGGGTGCATCCTCCTGCCGCAGAACGGGATTGCTGCTCATGAAATAGAGCAACCCTGCGGCAGTGCGCAAGGCCTGCGGCTGGACTTGGTAATCGCCGCCCCGCCACTGGGGATCCTGCCGAATGGCATCCATGATGGTGCGCCGCCAGACCCGATTCCTGCCAGCTATCTGGGTCGGCAGGCAGGCCAGCGGCATCAGCGCATCCATCATGCCCGGGTGGAGCTGGCCCCATAGCCAAGTGTGCATGCCACCCATGGAAGTGCCCATGACCAGTCGCAGGTGGGTGATGCCGAGGCTTTCAACCAGAAGGCGCCGCTGGGCTTCCACCATGTCGAGGTAGCCGTATCGGGGGAACTTGGCATGCAGCCCATCACTGGGTTTGCCGGATTTGCCGTGGCCGATCCCATCAGGAAGCACGATGAAGTAGGCGGCCGCGTCCAGAGGCTGCCCGGGTCCAAACAGGCTCCCGGAGAACTCAGGGCGCACAAACTGGGCGCCGCTGCCGGTGGTGCCGTGCAGGATGAGGACGGCGTTCCGCACCACTCCGGCGGCGTCCCGTCGGGGGGTTCCGTAGGTGCGGTAGTGGATCTTCATTTCCGCCAGGACTTCTCCTGATGTGAAGTGGAAGTTCCTGAGGAGGACATCCCCTTCTGTGGGAGATTGGGCGCTGAGAAGACTGGCGCAAAGCCAAGCGACCAGGAGCATGGTCGAGCGGAAGCGTGATCGAATGGGCATGGGGATCTCCAGGCTCTTGGGGACCCGGGCTGGTGAGGCGAAGAAGCAGAGGGCCTCTGCCACCGCAGATCCCCTGCGGAAGGCAGGTCAAGTTAATGTGGGTCCAGGGAGGCCGCTGTGCAACTCATTGGGAGTGTCATCATTGCCTGTACCGTTCTGGCCGCCCAGACATCACCAGTGGACGAGGTGACCCTTCGGGCCCACCTGGCCTTTCTTGCCGACGATATGCTGGAGGGCCGAGGCACAGGGCAGCGCGGTGGGGAACTGACCGTGCGCTACCTGGAGACCCAGCTTCAGGTTCTGGGCCTTCAACCGGCCAACGGCGCGAGTTACCGGCAGAGTGTCAAGCTGTCGGGAATCCGCTTGGAGGCAGCTGCCAGCAGCCTTGATTTCGAGGGGCCGAAGGGATCCTTCCAGCCGGCCCTTGGCGCCGACCTGGTGGTGGGTGCGGCCGCTGCGGAGCCTTCATTGACCGTGAATGCGCCGCTGGTCTTCGTGGGACACGGCATCGCCGCGCCTGATGGCAGTCGGGATGATTACAAGGGGCTGGATGTAAGAGGCTGCCTCCTGGTCATGCTGGTGGGGGATCGTCGCAACGGTCCACCCGCGCCTCTCTGTTGCGAGCCAGAGAACTACTTCGGACGCTGGACCTACAAGTTCGAAGAGGCCCGCCGCCACGGTGCGGCTGGCGTGCTGCTGATACACACGGAGGCCTCGGCCGGCTACGGTTGGCCCGTGGTGCGCAACGGCTGGACGCAGGAACGGTTCCAGCGGGAGGGATCAGGGCAGGCCGGGGCCGTGCAGGGCTGGCTCACCGAAGCCGCCGCCAGCCGCCTGTTCGCCCTGGGCAACCAGGATTTCCAGACGCTGGCTTCCGCGGCCGACAGCCTGGCCTTCCGCCCGGTCCCCTTGCCGATCAGGGCAAGGGGAGTGCTGCATTCGGCCGTCCGTTCCCTGGAGCAGTGGAATGTGGCGGCTCTCCTGTCCGGCACAGATCCCAGCCTCCAGAAGGAACTGGTGATCTATTCCGCCCACTGGGACCACTTCGGCAAGGGTGCGGACGGCGCCATTTACACCGGGGCGGTGGACAACGCCTCCGGTTGCGCCGCCGTGCTGACCCTGGCCAAGGTCCTGGTGCGGCAGCCCCTGAAGCGGAGCGTGATGTTCCTCTTCCCCTGCGCGGAGGAGCAGGGCCTGCTGGGGTCTGCGGCCTACGTGGAGGCGCCGCTCTGGCCCCTGGACCGCACGGTGCTGGACATCAACCTCGAGAGCCTCAACGCGGTGGGGCCCACGCGGGATATCGGCCTGCTTGGATCGAAGGAACCCTCTCTCCGGGCCCTCTGCTCCCAGGCCGCCGCCAGCGTCGGATTGGTGATCACTCCCGCCAGGGCTGATCCCTCGGGCCTCTGCTTCCGCTCTGACCACTTCCCCTTCGCCAAGGCCGGCGTGCCGGCGCTATCACCCGGGTTCTCCCTGGATGGGGGCTGGGACTACCTGGGCGACAAGGCCGCGGCCCAGGCCAGGGCGGCGGCTTTCCTGAACCGCTACCACCAGCCCACAGACCGCTACGACCCCGCCTGGAATCTCAAAGGGATGATGCAGCAAGTAAGCTTCGCGCTGGAACTGGGTCGTCTCGCAGGAACCGTTCCCACCACCAGGTGACCTGGGCTCACCCCAGTGGCAGCTTCGCCCAGCGCAGCTTCGCGCTGGTGGAGCGCGGGTTGGCTCGCCGTTCCTCCGGCGACGCCCGGAGGGGTTCGGGTGCCACCTCGACGTAGGTTCCCGCCCGGAGTCCCTGGAGGAAGGCTTTCTTTACCCGCCGGTCCTCGCCGGAATGGAAGGTGAGGATGGCCACGCGGCCACCGGGTTTCAGGCAGTCCGGCAGCAGGGATAGGAACTGGTCCAGCACCGTGAATTCGTCGTTCACGGCGATGCGCAGGGCCTGGAAGGTGCGCTGAAGGGCCCGCTTGATCTCATCGTTCTCCAATCCGTCGGCGCGGAGCGCCGCCCTCACGCGATCTGCAAGATCGCGTGTTGTCCGGACGCCTTGGCCGTGGATTTCCCGGGCGATGGCGGCTGCGTGGGGTTCGTCCGCGTTCTCGATGAGGAGTTCCGCGAGGGCTGCCTCTTCAAGGGCAGCCAGCAGGTCCGCCGCGGACCGCCCGCGCTGGGGGTTGAGGCGCAGGTCCAGCGGACCATCAGCCTTCCAGGTGAAGCCCCGGGCCGGGTTGTCGAGCTGCATGGAGGAGACGCCGAGATCCGCGAGTACGACGTCGAAGCCGCCGGACTCCGCCTGCAGGCGCGGCAGTCCCGCGAAGTTCATGCGGTGCACCGTGAGCACCTCCTCGCCAAAGCCCAGGGCCCGCAGCCGGGCTTCGGTACGGGGCAGTTCCAGGGGGTCCACGTCCACGCCGAAGAGCCGGCCGCCGGGCACCAGGAGGGGAAGCATCGCCTGGGCGTGGCCACCATAGCCCAGGGTGGCGTCCAGGGCCACGTCACCGGGTTTCGGGTCCAGCGCCGCCAGGATCTCCGCCACCATGATCGGCCGGTGGGTTCCCGCCGGTGTGTGGCCCCGCGCCATCACCTTCTCCTGTTCGGCGGCGTGCTGCTCTGGTGCCAGTTCCTTGTACTTCTCCTCGAACCGTCGCGGGTGCGTGCCTTGGTAGCGGACCCGCCGCCGGCGGGGAGGGTCGTCTTGGTTCATGCTCGAAGATCCATGGGATTCCGGGCCAACCTGAGCGCGGCGCGGAAGTCCTTCACATTGGTCACGGGTTTGGGCAGCACCGTCGTGATGGCCATCTCTTCGAGTTCGGCGAGGGCCAGCACCAGGGCCGCCAGGCGGAATAACCAGGCGGAGCCTCCAGCGAAAATGAGGATGGTGGCCGCACCCACCAGGTACGCGGAGATCACCGCTCCCCGGGTGTGGTAGCTGGTGAGGGTCCTGAATTTCACGAACCCGTAGGCCACGGGAAGGACGTAGGCGCCCACGACCAGCCAGAAGAAAACCGCCTCCTGCCGAAGGAAGCCCGGCTTCAGCCAGTAGACGCAGACGGGCACAGTCATGTAGGTGGCCAGGTCCCCCCAACTGTCCAGTCGGGCCCCCCACTCGGAGCACTGGTTCAACCAGCGGGCCAGCTTGCCGTCCAGGATGTCCGAGACCAGGGAAATGATGAGCACCGCGAGAAACCAGTGCTCGTGCCGGGTCCAGGCCAGGGCCAGGAGCACAGGAGCCAGGACGATGCGCAGGGCGCTGAGCGCGTTGGGAAGGGTCCAGAACATGGGAATCTCCTAAGGAGCTGGAATGGAATAAGCATTGCCGCCGCGCGGGGCGCCGGGCAAGCGAGACAAGGAGGCAGAGGTTCCAGCGGAGCGGGACTCCGTGAACCGAGGCCGACGCCGTATCGAGCCGCCCGCCGCTCTGGGTCCGAAGGATTGGCGCCCATCCGCGCGCCCCGTGGCGTCAGCGCCCTTGGACAATGAACCACATTGCCCTACGGGCGCTTCCTTGCGGATGCATCGCGGCTGGGTGCCAACGGTGGCAACGTTTATTTCATTCCAGCTCCTAACCTAATCGACGTTTGAGTCCGAGCTGGATCATGAGCAGCCCTACGAGGGGATGGATGACGAGCCCCAGAACCAGGAGCCAGGCCATCACGGGGCAGGGCAAAGGCGTGATGCACCGGGCCACCAGCACCACACCTACGAGGCTGTCCGCCTGATCAAGGAAACTGAAGAACAACCGTCCACGCCCCAAGGCCTCCCCCCCGGGGGGCACGTCCAGTTGGCGCTTGAGGAAGCTGTTGGGTAGTTCCCCCAGCAGGTAGCCCAGCCCCAGACAGGCACCCCAACCCAGGGGCCAGCGGATCTGGGGCTCCACGGCTGCGAGGCCAACGCTTCCCAGGTGGGCCAGGACTAGGGAGCCCAGGGCGGTGGCGGTGATCATGACCAGCAGGCCACGCAAGGTCTTGTTGGGTCCGAAGAGCGGGCGACCCCGGAACGTGAGGCCGCCATCCAGCGGAATCCGAGCCAGGGAAGGCAGCAAATCCAGGCGGATGACGGCCACATGGGCCAGCCCCCCCAGCACCACGGGCAAGGCCATCCATACGGCCGGCAGAAAAGGGCTCATCCGGCCTCCCGCTCCTCGTAGATCCGCAGGGCCGCCCGCCGCACCCGGAACACCACCCGGGGAGCCTCCACCAGGATCTCCCCGTCCCCGAAGGCGCGCAGGGGAGTGCCGTTCACGTCCTCCACCACCAGTTCCCGGGCGCCGAAGACCAGCTGATCGCTCCCCAACCAGGGCAGGCGCAGGGCTGCCAGCTGGCGCAAGTGGTGGAGACGGCCGCCGGCGGGCAGGGCGATTACGGTGAAGCCGCCCTCCGGGGCCAGGCTGGGACCCAGGTTGAAAGTGCCGCCGAGCACGGCCTGGCGTGCCACCAGGAGGCTCATGACGTCCAGAATCCGGGATTCTCCGTCCACCTCGAGGCGCAGTCGGCGGGTCACCGAGGGGCCGATCATGAGGACGCGGGTGGCGATGAGGCTGTACATGTCAGCGCCCACAGCCTGCACCAGACGCCGATGAATGGGACCCGAGGCTCGGAAGGCATCGAAGCGACGGACCACCTCGGCCGCCCCGCCCAGGCCTCCCACGGTGGCGAAGGGGATTCCGTTGGCCTCCACCAGATCCACGGGTGAGTGACTGCCGCTGGCCAGGAGGCGCCCGACCTGGGTCCAGTCCTGGCGCAGGCCCCGGGCCCCGTGCAGGTCATTGGCCAGGCCTGCCGGGAAGGGATAGAGGGGAACGCCACTGCGGGTGAGTCCTCGGATGGCCCGGTTGCAGGAGCCGTCGCCACCAAGGACGATGGCCGCTTTCATCCTGGCAGGGTCCAGGGCTGCACAGGCCCGGGTGAGACCCTCAGCAGAAGTGGGTGCGATCACCTGGATGTCCCATTCCGCCAGGTTCCCGTTCACCTGGCGGGCCAGACGAAGAGCCCGGCCACGACCGGCCATGAGGTTGGGAATGAGCGCGATCGATGGGCGTGTCACTGGCCCTCGGGGTGGAGGTGGACTGGGGTTCGTTGGGAGGAATGATACCGGCCCGGACAGCGCCTAACGAAGCACCCGGGCGCCTTCGAGGAAAGTCATTTCGGCCATGGATCCCAGGAAGGTCTCGAAAACATCGGCGGGCATCGGGCGGCCCAGGAGGAAACCCTGGAGGCCGTCGCAACCCAGGAGTTCCAGCATGCCCCGCTGGCCTTCGGTCTCTACGCCTTCGGCGATGACCGTGAGCTTGAGGTTGTGGGCGAGCTGGATCACGGCGCGGACGATGTGCTCGGAGGAGATTTCCGGTCCCTCCACCTGAAGGGCGGAGATGAAGGATTGATCGAGCTTCAGCGTGGTGATGGGCAGGCGCTGGAGGTAGCCGAGGGAACTGTAGCCGGTGCCGAAGTCGTCGATGGCGATGCGCGTGCCGATCTCCCGCAAACGATGCAGCGGCCGCACATCCTCGTGGCCCTGGCGCATGACAAGGCTCTCAGTGAGTTCCAGCTCCAGGCAATGGGGCTTGAGGCCTGATTCCACGAGGGCGCGCACGACACAGGCATCCCAGTCACCATTGGCGAACTGGAGGGCGGAGACGTTGACCGCCAGGAGCAGCGGCGTGGCCGTGAGGGCCTGCCAGCGGGCCATCTGCTTGCAGGATTCCCGCAGAGCCCATTCGCCGATGGGGAGGATGAGGCGGTTCTCCTCGGCGAGGGGAATGAACTTCGTCGGTGGAACGAAGCCCAGGATCGGGTGGTTCCAGCGGATGAGGGCCTCGGCTCCGGCGAGGCGGCCGTTCATGTGGAACTGCGGCTGGTAGTACATCTGCAGTTCACCGTTCTGCAGGGCCTCGCGCAGACATTCCTCCAGTTCCTGGCGCTCCAGGGAGCTCTGGTTCAGCGTCATCGTGAAGCATTCGAGACGGTTGCCTCCCCGCTCCTTGGCGCGGTACATGGCGAACTCTGCATGGGCCAGGAGGGAGGAGGCATCCAGCCCATCCTGGGGATGGACGCTGATGCCGATGCTGGGGCTCAGCTGAAGCCCCCGTCCGCCAGCCTTGTAGGGCGAACGGAAGGCATCGAGCAGGTTCTTCCCCACCTTCGTGGCGTCCAGGTCCTTCTTCAACTCCGGCAGCAGCACCATATAACGGTCCCCGCCCATGCGCGCCAGGGTGTCGCCTTGGCGCAGGATCCCTTCCAACCGGCGGGCCACCAGCTGCAGCATCTCGTCGCCACCGGAATGCCCCACCAGGTCATTGACGCGCTTGAAGCGGTCGATGTCCAGCACCATGATCCCTACCATGTTGTCGTTGCGCTGAGCCTGGAGGATGGCTTGGCCGAGCCGGTCAGCGAAGAGCACCTGGTTGGGTAATCCCGTGAGGGCGTCCTGCTGGCTGAGGGACAAGAGCCTGCGCTCCAGGTCCGCGATGGAGCTCTCGGCCTGCCGCAATCGGAGACTTGTTTCCACGCGGTCGATCTCGCGCATGAAGCCCTTCAGATCAGGCTCGCGGGACAGCGGTTTTGCCAATGGTGCTCCGTGGATCTGCAGACATGATACGCAGCGCCGATCGGGATGTCCCGCCTGAATGGCTTCGTACTGGCTGTCAGGACAGACCTTCCCGAAAAGACTGGCGTGGCTTGCCGCAGGAGCTACGCTTCAGGGATGACAGGTACCTCGTACTCCTACCGCCCCATCGGCATCGTCCGCACACCCTACGCGAAGCGCATCGACGCACCCCATCAGGCCACGGTGGTGGCGGGCACGGAGACAGGCAGTCCCGCCGAGGCCACGCTAGAACTGGACGCCTCCCTGCCAGAGTCGGTGCTGCGCGATCTGGATGGCTTCGCTCGTATCTGGCTCATCTTCGCCTTCCATCTCAGTGAAGGCTGGGTGCCCCTGGTGCAGCCGCCCCGGGGTCCCAAGGCCAAACGGGGCGTGCTGGCCACGCGCTCGCCCCACCGGCCCAATGCCATCGGCCTGTCGGCCGTGGAACTGGTGGCCATTGAAGGCCGGACCCTCCACCTGCGGGGCGTGGACCTGCTGGACGGCACGCCAGTCCTGGACCTGAAGCCCTACGTGCCCTACGCCGATGCCTTCCCCGGCAGCCACGCAGGTTGGATCGATGCGGTGGACGCCTCCACCGGCGCCCACTCTGCGCCGGGGCCACGAAGGCCCAGGAATCCGTCCACCGAACAAGATGCCTACGACCGCCTCGGCTACCGCAACCTTATCGCCTGGCCTGAGCGCTTCCGGCGGGAGGCGCCCCTGCTCCAGCGAGTGCTGGCGCTCTCGCCTTCCCGGCAGGTGCTCGATCTCGGCTGTGGCAGCGGGGAGCACACGCGGTTCCTGAAGTCGCTGGGCTTCGAGGCGACCGGTGTGGATGCCTCCCCTGCTCAACTGGAGGCAGCTCGGGCCGCCGATCCCGAAGGCCGGTACCTCCAGGTCGGACTCACCGAACTGGAAGGTGCCATCCTGGCACCGCAGGGCGCGGGGATCTGCCTCGGCAACACCCTGCCGCATCTCTGCGAGGAGGCAAATCTCCACGCCTTCTTTGCTGGACTTGCCGCCTGCCTGCTGCCCGGTGCCCCGCTGCTCCTTCAACTGCTCAACTACGACCGCGTCCTCGACCGGAGTGAGCGGACCTTGCCCCTGCTCGTGCGGCCAGGAGAGGCCGAAGGGGAGAGCACGGTCTTCCTGCGCCTTATGACGCACCTTGGCGGAGGCCGCCTGTCCTTCACTCCGGCTACTCTGCGCTACCGTCCAGGCTGCGCAGTCCCCCTCGAACTGATGGCTGCCCAGGAAGTCCCCCTGCGTGGCTGGTGCCGGGCTGAAGTCGAAGCGGCTCTCCGTGTGGCCGGGTTCCAAATCAGCGAGGTCCTGGGCACCGTGACCGGCGAGGCCTGGTCGGCCCTCTCGTCGGACCTGGTGGTCGTGGCCATGCGCAATCGGCCGAGCTAGAGGATGGGAGAGCAGGCACTGCCCTTCGCTTATCTGGTCGGAACGGCCGCGATGCTCTGGCTCATGAACCAGGCCAAGCGATCCTTCTGGCTGTTTTCGCTGCTGGTGCTGCCCGGCACGCTCTGCCATGAGCTCTGCCATTGGCTGGCCGGCAAGCTGTTGAATGGCCATCCAGTCCACTTCACGGTGTTCCCGAGGCGCGTGGGGCGTGGCTTCGTGCTCGGCTCGGTCTCGCTCGCGAATCTGCGCTGGTACAACGCCTTCTTCATCGGGCTGGCCCCGCTGCTGCTGCTGGCCGCCGCCTACGGATTGTTCCTGTGGCGCCTGGGCGGACACCCCATGTTCGGCTGGAAGGAGGCAGGCGCGGTGTTCTGCCTGGCGAACCTGCTCTTTGGTGCCGTGCCATCCTGGCAGGACCTCCGGATGGCGGCACGCTCGCCCATCGGCTGGCTGCTCCTGGCCTGGGGGCTGGGCTATGGATGGATGAGGTTCGGGAGGCAACCCAGGGTCGAAGCGGGCCCACCCGCCAGCTCCGACCTCAAAATGAGGAGACCTGAGTCCCCTTCCCCTTGATGGCAGTGTGGTGTAAACCGATTATTGCAAACCCTATTCACCATGGCGCTGCCTAGGACTACCCTTCGCGGGCCAGCCCAGATGGCCGCTTCACTTTCTCATCCGATCCTTCGGAGTCCGTCGGGCCCGCTGACATTCCCCGCCCAATCAAATTCAGGAGGAAAGCCCATGCGAAAACCTGTTGCCACCCTTGCGCCCACCCTCGCGGCGCTTCGCCTGCTCCTGGCCGCAGGTTGCGACAAGGAGAACAAGACCATCAAGATCGCGACACAGAGCCCCTTGTCGGGCGCCATGTCGGTCATCGGCAGTGACATCAAGGGCGGCACCCAGCTCGCCATCGAACAGCTCTCCGAGCCCCTCACCCTGATGGGCTTCAAAGTGGAACTCGCCCCCTTTGATGACCAGGGCAACCCGGATACCGGTGTGGCCAACGCCAAGAACATCGTCTCCGATCCGGCTGTACTGGGCATCGTCGGGCACTACAATTCCGGTGTTCAGATCCCCTCCTCCGAGGAGTACCACGCCGCCAATCTCTGCAATGTGTCGCCGGCCAATACCACTCCCAAAGTCACCGACCGCGGCTACCCCGAAATCAACCGCGTCTGTGGCCGGGATGACGTGCAGGGTGTGGTGGGGGCCCAGTTCGCCAAGAGCAAGGGCATCAAGACCGCCTACGTGCTGCACGACAAGACCGCCTACGGTCAGGGGATCGCCGAATACTTCAATAAGGGAGCCGCGGCCGAGGGCATCAAGGTGGTGGGTTTTGCCGGGACCGAAGAGAAGGCCAACTTCGACGCCATCCTCTCCCCTATCCTCGCTGCCAGACCGGAGTGCATCTACTTTGGTGGCATTTTCGACCAGGCGGCGGTGTTCTTCAAACAGGCGCGCCAGAAGGGCTTCATGGGCATGTGCCTCTCCGACGACGGCTTTGATTCCACAGATGCCGCCAAGATCGCCGGTGACGCCTTGATCCAGGGTGCCGGCACCTACTACTCCACCGTGTCCGGAGGGGCCAGCATCTATCCCGATGCCGCCAAGTTCGTGGCAGACTTCAAGGCCAAGTTTGGGAGCACACCTCAGCCCAACTCGGCGCAGTCCTATGATTGTGCCGCCATCCTCCTGAAGGCCATCGAG
Source organism: uncultured Holophagaceae bacterium (assembly GCA_903873655.1). Lineage (GTDB taxonomy): Bacteria > Acidobacteriota > Holophagae > Holophagales > Holophagaceae > Geothrix. The sequence goes on from CAIQPH010000039.1 coordinate 14,758, forward strand.
AACGCCACGAGGGCCAACGGTGGGAAGCTGCCCGCCCGGGCGGATGTGTGCAAAGCCGTTCGAGCCCTGCAAAGCTTCAAGGGCATCACGGGCACCTATTCCTTCAACGCCAAGGGCGACCCAGCCATGGGCAAGTATTTCGTCATGCAGGTCACCTCACCCGATCCCTCCAAGTGGGCGTTGAACAAGATCGACCAGACCCTCAGCATCGCGCCGCCCAAGTAGACAGTCGGGGATGCCTCCCGTCGCTCCCACGAGAGGGATGGGATTTTAGGAGACCCTATGCGCCATTTCATGGGATCGGTTAACGTCCGCCAAATAGTGCTGCCCCTTGGCCAGATGGCGATCTTCGTCACGGGCGCCGGGGTCCTCTGCTCCGCGATCATGCTCATCCTGGCCATCCTCTTCCGGGGCTCCGGGGCTGATCAGGTCCTCCGGGCCACGCAGGGGGTCGGCATCCTGGCGTACACCCTGGACAGCCTGCCCCAGGTGCTCATCGATGGCGTGACCATCGGCTTCGTCTATGCCGCCATCGCTCTGGGCTACACCATGGTCTACGGCGTCCTCCAGTTCATCAATTTCGCCCACAGCGAAATCTTCGCCATCGGGGCCTTCTGCGGGGTCGAATCGCTCATCGCCCTCAACGGACTGGGGGTAATGGCGAAGGCTTCGGCCATGGGCTCCTTCCTGTACCTTGGCCTCGCCCTGCTCATCGGCATGGCCGCCTCGGGTGGCATGGCCGTCCTGGTGGAGCGGGTGGCCTACCGGCCCCTGCGCAGTTCCCCCACGCTCATCGCGCTCATTTCGGCCATCGGCGTTTCCTTCGCCCTGCAGGACATCATCCGCCTGGTGGAAAGCATGACCAGCGGCCAGTTCTACCGGGTGATCCCCACCTTCGGCAATTTTGACGAGCGCATCAACCTGTTCAGGATCGGCGCCAAGGTCATCGACATCCAGGTCAAGTCCGTGGTGGTCATCCTGGCCGCGGTGGTCATGCTCGTGGCGCTCAACTACCTGGTGGGCTCCACCAAGGTGGGCAAGGCCATCCGGGCCGTGGCCCAGGACAAGAACACGGCAGCCCTCATGGGGATCAACGTCAACGCCATGATCTCCCTCACCTTCCTGGTGGGGGGGGCCCTGGGTGGCGCCGCAGGGGTCCTGTACGCGCTCAAGTTCACCCGCATCGACCCCTTCGTCGGGTTCATGCCCGGCATCAAGGCCTTCGCCGCCGCTGTGCTCGGAGGCATCGGGAACCTGACTGGCGCCCTGCTGGGGGGGATGGTGCTCGGGATGATCGAAAGCTTCGCGGGCGCCTACCTCGGCACCTACACCATGGGTGCCTTTGGAGCCGAGTACAAAGACATGGTGGCCTTCCTCATCCTCATCCTCGTGATCGTGTTCCGGCCCAATGGCCTGCTGGGCGAGCAAGTCTCGCAGAAGGCCTAGGAGGATCCCAATGAAAGAGCCCCTCCGGAGCCGCTACCAACACTTCCTGGCCCTCCTCGACCGGGGCCGCACCCCCTATTTCGTGAGCATCGGCCTGATCGTCTTGGGGTTCACGCTGGTCTACCTGAGCCCCCGCTCCATCCCCGCTTTCCTGGTGTTCGTGGTCGCGGCCAGCTCGATCTACTGGCTCAAGCTGAACCGGGCCGTCCAACTCGGCCTGGCGGTCTTCCTGGCGGTGGTCCTGGTGCCCATCCTGGGCGCCCGGAATGTGTTCTATCTGGAGGTCATCTTCCAGATCGCGGTGTTCTCCGCGCTGGCCCTGGGCCTCAACATCGTGGTGGGCTTCTCGGGTCTGCTCAACTTCGGCTACATGGCCTTCTACGCAGTGGGCGCCTACCTCTGGGCCTTCTTCGGATCCCAGCAGCCCTACCTGCTGCATTCCACGGTCACCACCAAGGCCCTGAACACGCCGTTCTTCCTGGCGCCGGATTATTTCTACCTGTTCATCTTCCTGGGTGTGATCGTCGCCGCGATCCTCGGCCTGATCCTGGGCCTGCCGGTACTGCGGGTCCGGGGTGACTATCTGGCGGTCATCACCCTGGCCTTCGGGGAGATTGTGCGGCAGCTGGCCAACAACCTGGACAAGCCCCTCAACTTCACCAACGGTCCCCAAGGCATCACTCCCATCCAGCGGCCCACCATGCCCGAGGGCGTGCTGAAGCTGTTCAACCAGGTCATCCAGCCGGTCGTCGGCCACCGGGTCACGGACAACCAGGCCTACAACATCCTGTTCTACCTGATCGCCCTGCTGGTGGTGGTCGCCGTCATCGTGATCACTTACCGCCTAGATGATTCCAAGGTGGGCCGGGCCTGGACCGCCATTCGAGAAGATGAGCTCTCGGCCGGCGCCATGGGCATCAACGCCAACAAGCTGAAGCTCGGGGCCTTCGCCGTGGGGGCGTCCTTCGCCGGGGCCATGGGTGTGCTCTTTGCCGCCAGCCGCACCTTCGTGAGCCCCGAAACGTTCACCTTCCTGCAGTCCGTGGGTGTGCTCACCATGGTCATCCTGGGTGGCATCGGCAGCATCACCGGGGTGGTGGTCGGCGCCACCGTGGTCACCCTGCTGAACATCCAGGTGCTGCAGAGTGTCTCCCTCTACCTGTCCCAGCTGCGGCAGAGCGATGCGGTGATTCCGATCATCGGATTCCACTGGAAGTACCTTTCCAACCAACTGGACCCGACCAAATATCAACGTCTCATCTTCGGTGTTGTCCTGGTCGTCATGATGATCTACCGTCCCGCCGGGCTCCTTCCCGCGGCGCGCCGGAAGCGGGAACTCGGCGGTGGACCTGAAGGCAAGGACCTCGATGGGAAGGAGGTCTAGCATGGCCGAGGACAAGCACATTCTCGTCGCCCGGGATGTCGTGAAGCGCTTCGGCGGCCTCACCGCAGTCAACAAGATGTCCGTCGACATCGAGCGGGGGCGGATCTTCAGCATCATCGGTCCCAACGGGGCAGGCAAGACCACCTTCTTCAATGCGATCTCGGGGCTCTACCACTGCGACGAGGGCGCCATCGAATTCGAGGGCAGGCGCATTGAAACCCTGCACCCTTACCAGATCACCGAACTCAGGATGGCCCGGACCTTCCAGAACATCCGCCTGTTCGGAGGCATGACCGTGGTGGAGAACATCATGGTCGGCGCCTACACCCGGTTGAAACAGAATCCGGTCCAGGCCATTTTCCGCACTGCGGCTTTCCGGAAGGAGGAAGCCGAAGCCCAGGCCCGGGCCGAGGAACTCATGGCCTACGTCGGCCTGAAGGGCGTCGGCAACGAGCTTGCAAGCAGCCTGCCCTACGGCGCCCAGCGCCGGGTGGAGATCGCCCGGGCCCTGGCTTCCCAGCCCAGGCTGCTGCTCCTGGACGAACCCGCCGCGGGCATGAACCCGTCCGAGAGTGAAACCGCCCTTCAGCTCTTCCGGCGGATCCGAGACGAACTTGGCATCACGATCCTCCTCATCGAGCACGACATGAAGGTGGTCATGAACATCTCCGAGCACATCTACGTGATGGATCACGGCGAACAGATCGCCGAGGGCACCCCGGCGGACATCGCCTCGAATCCCCAGGTGATCGAAGCCTACCTGGGCAAGGGCGCCGCCGCCTCCCATACGGCGTGACGGGGAACCCATGAGCCTGCTCGAGCTGAAAGACGTCCACGCCACCTACGGCAACATCCACGCCTTGATGGGCGTTTCGCTCACCGTCGATAAGGGCGAGATCGTCGCCCTCATCGGAGCCAATGGCGCGGGCAAGACCACCACCCTCCGTTCCATCTCGGGACTGCTGCCCCCCCGCCAAGGATCGGTGCTCCTGGAAGGCAGGGCAATCCACCACCTCCCCCCTCACGTCGCGCACAAGCGGGGCCTGGGGCTGGTGCCCGAGGGGCGGGGCATCTTCCCGGCACTCACGGTCACCGAGAACCTCGAGATGGGCGCCTACATCCTGGACGACAAGCACCAGATCCAGGCCAACCTCGAGAACTCCTTCACCCTCTTCCCGCGGTTGAAGGAGCGGGCCCAGCAGAAGGGCGGCACCCTTTCCGGCGGCGAGCAGCAGATGCTTGCCACGGCCCGTGGCCTCATGTCGAACCCCAAGATCCTGCTCATGGACGAGCCCTCCATGGGCCTGGCCCCGGTCCTGGTGGATCAAATCTTCGACATCATCCGGGAGCTGAACGCCCGGGGCACCACCATCCTGTTGGTGGAGCAGAATGCCCTGATGGCGCTGTCCATCGCCCACCGCGGCTATGTTCTGCAGAACGGCCAGGTCGTCCTCACCGACACCGGCCCGAACCTCAAGGCCAACGACATGGTCCGCAAGGCCTACCTCGGCGCCTGAAGACGATATCAGACACCGAGATAAGCCTCACGGACCCGAGCGTCCGCCGCAATCTCTTTGGAGGGGCCGGAGATGGTGCTGTAGCCCACTTCCAGGACATAGGCGAAGTCCGAGATCTCCAGGGCCTCGAAGGCGTTCTGCTCGACCAGGAGGACCGTCGTTCCCTTCTTGTTGATGGCGACGATCTTGTCGAAGATCTCGTCCACCATGACCGGAGCCAGGCCCATGGAGGGCTCGTCCAGGAGGAGGATGTCCCCGCCGGTGACCATGGCGCGGGCCACGGCGAGCATCTGCTGCTCGCCGCCGGAGAGGGTGCCCCCTAGCTGGGAGATGCGGTCCTTGATGCGGGGGAACATCTCAAAGACTTCTTCCATCCTGCGGGCTACTTCCACCTTGTCCTTGAGGGTCCAGGCGGCCAGTTCGAGGTTCTCCTTCACGGTCAGGATAGGGAAGATCCTCCGGCCCTCAGGGACGTGGGAGATGCCCATGCTCACCAGCTTGTGGGCCGGTGTGCTGGTAATGTCCTGGCCCTTGAAGGTCACCGATCCGCCGGAAGGGGCCACGAGGCCGCTGACGGCCCGCAGGGTCGTGCTCTTCCCGGCCCCGTTCGCCCCGATGAGGCAAACGATCTTGCCCTCCGGCACCTCGAACGATACATCCGAGATGGCGGCGATGTTGCCATAGGTAACTTTGAGGTTCTTGACGCTCAGCATACGACCGCCTTCCGGCCAAGATAGGCCTCAAGCACCTTGGGCTCCTTGACGACGTCCTCGGGCCGGCCTTCGGCGATGGTGGTCCCGAAGTCGATGACCTTGACGCGCTCGCAGATGCCCGTCACGAATTTCATGTGGTGCTCGATGAGAAAGATCGTGACCTTGAACTCGTCCCGCACACGGAGGATAAGCTTCATTAGATCCTCGGTTTCCTTGGGGTTCATGCCCGCGGCGGGCTCGTCCAGCAGGATCAGCTTGGGCTTGGTGGCCAGGGCTCGGGCGATCTCCAGGCGGCGCAGTTCCCCGTAGGGCAGGTTCTTGGCCAGTTCCGTGGCGCGATGCGAGAGGTTCATCAGCGAGATCAGCCCCAGGGCCTCCTCGCGGACCTTGGCCTCCTCCTCCCGGAAACTAGGCAGCCGCAGGAAGGTCTGGAAGATGCCGGACTTCATGGTGAAGTGCCGGGCCACCCGGATGTTGTCGATGACCGTAAGGTTGTTGAAGATCCGGAGGTTCTGGAAGGTGCGGGCGATGCCCTTGTGGACGATGCGGAAGGGCTTCAGCCCGTTGATCTCCTCCCCATTGAAAAGAATTTTCCCGGCGGTGGGTGTATAGATGCCGGTGATGAGGTTGAAGCAGGTGGTCTTGCCGGATCCGTTCGGACCGATCAGGCCATAGATGACGCCCTCCGGGACCTCGTAGGAGAACTCCGACACAGCCTTGAGCCCACCGAAGCAGTGGGTCAGGTTCTGGATGGAGAGCAGCGCGGTCATCCTTCCTTCTCCTTGATGATCAGGATCTTGGCCTCGCGCATGCCCATGAGACCTTCCGTCTTGAAAAGCATGATGAGGATCAGGAGCACGGCGTAGATCACCATGGTCCACTCGGTGCCAATGGGGACGCCCACGGTGTCCCGAAGCCAATCGATGCCGACTCGCAGGCCCTCCGTCAGGAAGGTCAGCGAGAAGGCCGCGATGATGGAACCCGTCAGGGAGCCGATGCCGCCCACATACACCATGATGAGGATCAGAGCGGACGCGTAGAACCCGTACTGGGTGGGATGGGCGATCTGGAGGAGATGCGCCAGGAGGCCGCCGCCGATGCCGGCGAAGAAAGCGCCCACCACGAACCCGAGCACCTTGTAGCGGGTGGTGTCCACGCCAACGAGTTCGCTGGCTAGCTCGTTTTCCCGGATCGAGAGCATGGAGCGTCCGATGGAGGACTGGACGAGGTTGCGGATCAACACGATGGTCGCAAGGGCGAAGAGGAAGATGACCGTGAAGTTGGAGAACTTAGGGATGCCGAGCAGGCCCCGGGGGCCTCCCACGTAGGAGATGTTGTTGAGGATGGTGCGGATGATCTCGCCGAAGCCCAGCGTCACGATGGCCAGGTAGTCGCCTTTGAGCCGCAGGGAGGGGAACCCGATCAGGAAACCCGCGAGGCTTGCCATCAGGCCGCCGAGGAGGATCGCTGCCAGGAACCCCAGGTTGTCAAAGGGGTGGTTGAGATTGAGGTGGAAGAACAGGGTTGTCAGGGTGCCCGAGACGTAGGCTCCCACGGCGGCGAAGCCCATGTGACCCAGGGAGAATTGTCCGGTGATCCCGTTGATGAGGTTGAGGGAAACCGCAAAGATGACAGCGATCAGCGAGCGGTTGATGATCACCATGAAGTAGCCGTTCAAGATCCCGGCCAGATTGAGGACCTGGACGACGGCGTAGAAGGTCAGGGCTGCCAGGACCAGCTTCATCTTCTTCAGAGTGCCCATCCTGGTACTCCTAAATCTTGTCGGCAGTCTTCTCGCCGAAAATGCCGCTGGGTCGAAGGAGGAGGACGACGATGAGGATGACGAAGGCGATGCCTTCGCCGAGCAGCGAGTTGTAGGCCGTGGCGCAGGTCTCGGCGATGCCCATGATGAAGGCCCCCAGGACCGCCCCTGGAATGCTGCCGATGCCGCCGAGTACCGCGGCGATGAAGGCCTTCAGGCCAGGGAGGATGCCCATGTAGGGCTGGATCCTGGGGTAGGTGAGTCCTGCGAGGAGGCCCGCCGCACCTGCGAAGGCGCCCCCGATGAGGAAAGTCAGGGAGATGATCCGGTCGACATTGATCCCCATGAGCTTGGCCGCATCCTTGTCCTGGGAGACGGCGCGCATGGCCCTTCCCAGGGCGGTGCGCTGGATGAGGAAGGTGAGCCCGATCATGAGCACGCCGGCCACGGCCAGGTCGACGATCACGTAGTTGGAAATGTCCACCTGGGCGAAATGAAACATCTGCTTGGGCAGAACTTCCGGGAACCCCCGGGGCGAAGGGCCGATCACCGGGATGGCGGAGAAGGCGTATTCCAGGAGCATGGAGACGCCGATGGCGGTCACCAGGGAGGAGAGCTTAGGTTTGTATCGGAGGGGCTTGTAGGCGAAATAATCCGTGATGACGGCGATGGCAGCACCTGCCGCCATGGCCAGGATCAGCACGATGAAGGCCAGGCCGTTGCCGGGGGGCAGGAGGAAATTGAACATGAAGAAGGAGCCGAAGGCAGCATAGGCGCCGACCATGAAGAAGTCCCCATGGGCGAAATTGATGAGGCGCACGATTCCATACACCATCGTGTAGCCCAGCGCGATCAGTGCGTAGATGGCCCCCAGTTGCAGACCGTTCACGATCTGCTGCGGGCTGAAGATTGAGCCCATCGGGTGACTCCTCAGAAACGTGGGTGCTCAGTCCTCACGGGGCGATGGTGGTCTTGTAGACCTCATGCCCGCCCTTGATCTCGATGATGACCGCGGACTTCACGGGGTTGCGCTTCTCGTCGAACTTTACCTGGCCGGTGACCACGCGGAGGTCGGTCTTGCCCAGGGCGGCCTGGATGGCGGCACCGTCAGTGGCACCCGCACGGGTGATGGCATCCAGCATGATGTTGGCAGCGTCATAGGCGAGGGCCGCGAGGGCATCGGGAGCGGCCTTGTATTTGTCCGTGTACTTCATGACGAACTCCTGGACGACGGGAGCCTTGTCTTCCTTGGCATAGTGGTTGGTGAAGAAGCAGCCTTCCACCGCGGAACCGGCGATTTCGATGAGCTTGGGCGAATCCCAGCCGTCGCCACCCAGCATGGGGCCCTTGAAACCGAGTTCCCGGGCCTGCTTGGCCATGATCGCCACATCGCTGTAGTAGTCGGAGATGTAGAGGAGGTCAGGCTTGGCGGCCAGCACCTTGGTCAACTGGGCCTTGAAGTCGGAAGTCCCGGTGGCGTGGCCTTCGAAGCCGACGACTTCGCCACCCAGGGCAGTGAACTTGGCCTTGAAGAACTCGGAGAGGCCCTTGGGGTAGTCGTTGCCCACATCGAAGAGGCAGGCGGCCTTCCTGGCCTTCAGCTCATCGAACGCGAACTTGGCACCCACCGTGCCCTGGAAGGGGTCGATGTAACAGGCGCGGAATATGAAGGGACCCACGTCCGTGACCTTGGGGTTGGTCGAGGCCGTGGCGATCATGGGGATCTTGGCGGCCTGGCAGATGGGAGCCCCAGCCAGGGAGACCTTGGACATGACGGTGCCGAGGATGGCGATGGCCTTGTCCTGCTCGATGAGTTTCGTGTAGACCGTCGCACCTTCCGCGGGATCGCCCTTGTCGTCGGCGAACGCGAGCTTGATCTGCTTGCCGAGGACGCCGCCCTTGGCATTCCATTCGGCAACGGCAAGGTCATAGCCCTGCTTGGTGGAGGTGCCGAAGGTGGCGGCTTCACCTGTCAGGGGAGCGACGCCGCCGATCACGATGTCCTTGTTCTTATTGCATCCGATGAAGGGCAGGATGGCGCCCACGGCAAGCCCCAGCGTGAATAAGTAAGTCTTCTTCATGCAATCTCCAGAATTGAGATGGGAGGCAATGTCCACGGTTCCAGGCTAACCTCTGAGTCAAACCCAGAACAGCGCCAAACCTGGATACTGGAGGCACCATGAATTCACTTCCTGGCCAGATGATGCAGATGCCCCTGCTGATCTCCAGCCTGATCACCCACGCGGCCCGTCACAGCGGGGACACGGAGATCGTTTCCAAGCGGGTGGAAGGCGACCTCCATCGCTACACCTGGTCAGAGGCTGAATTGCGCTCGCGCAAGCTGGCCCAGGCGCTGGTCAAGCTCGGCTGCCAGACCGGTGACCGGGTCGGCACCTTGGCCTGGAACGGCTACCGCCATCTGGAGATCTACTACGGCACGTCGGGCAACGGGCTCATCTGCCATACCGTGAATCCGCGTTTATTCCCCCAGCAGATCACCTGGATCATCAACGACGCAGCCGACCGGGTGCTGTGTTTTGACCTGAACCTGCTGCCCCTGGTCGAGAAGATCGCCGCCGACTGCAAGACGGTCGAGCATTTCGTATTGCTGGGTGGGAGGTCCCAGATGCCAGCCCAAACGACGATTCCGAACCTGCTCTGCTACGAGGAACTCGTGGAGGCCGAGAACGGGGACATGGTCTGGCCGACCTTTGACGAAAACACCGCTTCGGGCATCTGCTACACCTCGGGGACCACGGGCGATCCGAAGGGGGCCGTCTACAGCCACCGGTCCACGGTCCTCCACAGCTACGCCGCCGCCATGCCCGACGCCATGAACATCAATTCCCGGGACGTCGTGCTGCCGGTCGTGCCCATGTTCCACGTCAACGCCTGGGGCATCCCGTATGCCGCGGCCATGGTGGGCTGCAAGCTGGTCTTCCCCGGTCCCCACCTCGATGGCAAATCCCTCTATGAGCTGTTCGAGGCTGAGCAGGTCACCTTCAGCGCCGGCGTTCCCACGGTCTGGCTGGGGCTGCTCACCCACATGCAGACCCACCGCCTGAAGTTCTCCTCCTTCCGCTGCACGGTGATTGGAGGAGCCGCCTGTCCGCCGTCGATGATCGACACCCTCGAAGACGACTACGGGGTGGAGGTGGTCCATGCCTGGGGCATGACCGAACTTTCGCCGCTGGGAACCCTGTCGCGTCTCCGCGCCAAGCACCTGGGTCTTCCCAAGGAGGACCAGCGCAGGCTATTGGCCAAGCAGGGCAAGGCGATCTTTGGCATCGACATGCGGATCGTCGATGGAGCTGGCACGGCGCTCCCCTGGGACGGCAGTGTCTCGGGCGACCTCCAGGTGCAGGGACATTGGGTGGTCAACACCTACTTCGGGATTTCCGGATCCCCCCTTCAGGATGGGTGGTTCCCCACCGGGGACGTGGCGACCATCGACGCGAATGGCTTCATGCAGATCACGGACCGTAGCAAGGACGTGATCAAGTCCGGCGGGGAGTGGATCAGCTCCATCGCCCTGGAGAACCTCGCCGTGGGCCACCCCGCTGTGCACCAGGCCGCCGTGATTTCCGTCGCCCACCCGCAGTGGGGCGAGCGCCCGCTCCTGACCGTTGTCCTGAAACCGGGGGCGTCAGCCACCCGGGAGGAACTGCTGGCCTTCTATGCAGGCAAGATCCCGAATTGGCAGATCCCCAACGACGTGATCTTCCTGCCGGAGCTGCCCCACACCGCAACGGGGAAGATCCAGAAGCTCAAATTGCGGGAGGCCTTCAGGAACCACCAGTGGTCCCAGCCGTGACGATGCCGAGTGCCTGCCATGTGTGGCCGCTACACCTTCACCTTTGATGCAAAGACCCTGGGGGAGGCCTTCGATCTGGTGCCCCCGGGCTTCACCATCGTGAAGGGATACAACATCGCCCCGGGCCAGCACATTGTCATCGTGCGGCCTGAGAGAGACCGCCTCGTGGCCGATATCGCCCATTGGGGGCTCATCCCGGGTTGGGTCAAGGATCCAAACACCAGCCCTAAGCCGATCAACGCCCGGGCTGAAACGCTGGAGGAGAAACCGACCTTCCGCACGGCCTTCCGCCGCAAGCGGTGCATCGTCCCTGCTTCAGGGTTCTATGAATGGAAGGTCGAGGGGAGGACGAAACAGCCGTTCTACATCCATCCCACCGACGGGGACCTCTTCGCCTTTGCGGCTTTGCTGGAGGATTGGCAGGGGCCACATGGCGAAGTCATGATCAGCACCTGCATCATCACGACCGAACCCAATGAACTCATGGCCAGCATCCATGACCGCATGCCCGTGATACTCCCGAAGGCTGCCTGGCATGCCTGGCTCGATCCGGCGGTGCAGGTGCGGGAGCTGAAGCCTTTGCTGGTTCCCCTGCCTGCCGAACGAATGGCTGCCTATCCGGTGAGCTCTGCGGTGGGAAGCGTGCGCAACGATGGGCCTGAATTGATTCACCCTGTGGCCTAGCGATTGGTGAAATTGGGTGGATCAGCGATCGATCGTCGCCATGATCCGGTCGTTGTAGCGCTTTCCCGAGACTTTCCCTGGTGCCAAAGCGTCGTCGAGCATCCTCATCTGTCTGGGATCAAGCCGGATGGCCTCGGCGGCCACATTTTCTTCCAGGTAGCTCCTGCGCTTGGTGCCGGGGATCGGCACGATGTCCTCACCCTTGTGCAGCAGCCAGGCCAGTGCGACCTGACCGGGCTTCACCTGCTGAACAGCGGCGATATCGCGTACGATCTGGGCCGCCTTCACGTTGGCGTCGAAGTTTTCACCCTGGTAGCGGGGATCGCCACGTCGGAAATCACCTTCCGGGTAATCCTCCGCGCGCTTCACCTCGCCGGTCAGGAAGCCCCTGCCCAGGGGAGAGAAGGGCACGAGGCCGATGCCCAGCTCACGCAGGACCGGGATCACGTCCGGCTCCAGGTTCCGCTCCCACAGCGAATATTCGCTCTGCAGCGCAGACACCGGATGAACGGCGTGAGCGCGGCGGATGTTGGTGGTGCCCGCCTCGGATAGGCCGAAAAAAAGCACCTTGCCCAGTCTGACCAGATCACCAACCGCGCCGGCCACCTCCTCAATCGGTACCGCAGGATCGATGCGGTGCTGGTAGAGCAGGTCGATATGGTCCGTGCCAAGCCGGCTCAAGGAGCCCTCCACCGCCTCACGGATGTGCTCAGGTCGGCTGTTCCTTTCGACGCCAACCTGCTTTCCACCCTCGAAACAAAAGCCGAACTTGGTGGCGAGCACCACCTGGTCGCGCCGACCCTTGAGTGCCCGGCCGAGCAGTTCCTCGTTGATGAAGGGACCATAGACTTCGGCCGTATCTAAGAAGGTGCATCCCATCTCGATGGCGCGATGTAGGGTCGCGATGGACTCTTCCTCATCCGCCGGACCGTAGGACTGGCTCATGCCCATACAGCCGAGGCCGATGGCCGACACTTCCAGTCCCTGACTGCCAAGCTTGCGTTTATCGAGAGTCATGATTGCCGCCTTCCAAACCTAGAGATCAACCCAGTATTTTTGCCATAAAATCGGAGTGGAGATTCCAGCGGAAGAATCCCGCCAGACCATAGAGGAGGCCGATGCTGGCGAAAGTGCAGGCCACCCCGAAGAGCCAGCGCTTCTTGGTGAGGGCCGTAATCCCGGCCAGGGCCACCGCCACGCTAAGGCAGGCCTCGGCCAAGTCGAACTGATCATCGTGCACGTTCATGGCATCGTAGTCCCTGGCCGCCTGTTCAGCCTCAACCTTGATTTTGGCTTTTTCCTTCTCGTAGGCCTTGGCCGCGGTTTCCTGTGCTGCGATCCGGGTCTCCAGCTTGGCTCGCAGGTCGGGTTTCAGGCTGGGGTTCATTTCCAGTTGCACCTTCAGCATGTCGGCTGAGTTTTCGGCGAGGTGCTGCTTGATGCCCTTGCTCTGGTAGTAGGCCCATTGGTCGATGGCCTTGGCCTGGGACTGCTGCATCGCCTGGACGACGTTCCCGTCCTTCACGTTGCAGATGGCCATGAAAGTGGCAACCACGGCCACGAAGAGGGCGATGTATCCGTTCAGGCGGCTCTCTTTGGCCTGCTCCTGCACCTCGTCCTGGATCTTGTCGTGGGCTTCAGCCATGGTTTCCTCCACTTATCACCCAGTCTTGGTTCTTTGGTTGATCATTCAAGCGCTTCTCATAGCAACAGAATCGCAACCCGGGCCGGATCCTGAGCTCGATTTCACCGGCCATTGAATATCCCAGCCTTGGGAACAATCCCTGGGTCGCTTCATTTTGGGTGTTCGTATCTACCCGCAGCACCGAGATCCCACGCGTCCTCGCCACCGCCTCTGCCTGGAGCATCAGAGCCGTCGCGACCCCCTTCCCCTGGCAGGTGGGATCCACTGCCAGACGATGCACCACCACGGCCAGTTCAGACAGATCCCATCCAACCTGGGCATATTCGGGCTCCTGGTCCGTGGTGATTGCCGCGACTCCAGCCAGCTTCCCGGCAACTTCTGCGACCCACAGCTGGGCTTTGGCCACGTCGCCCTCAAAAACTGCTGTGTTTGGATAATCGCTGCCCCATTGGAAGTTGCCCTGCGCCCTCATGCCTGGGACCACCTGGCGGATGAGTTCCATCACCGCGGGCACATCCTCGACTTTCCCTTGCCGCACTTGCATGACAGCTCCTGCCTTCATTGAGCATAGCCCGGGGGCGGCCGCAAGGCAGATGGAGGCATACTGCGGGTGGGGGTAGGAATGGCGGTTGGCAGACTCAGCGGGGCCTGGATCCACCAGTTCGTTGTCGAGGTTTACCCGAAGGGAGTCCTGCGCCGGGCGTTGCTTGATCATTTTGCCGCCATTCTCGTCTCCAAGAGGTCGAGCCGGGGTGCCAAGGGTCGGCTCGCACGGCGGCTCTACGGGAGGCTGTTGAGCCTCCAGCGGCGGGGCCTGATCACCCAGGAAGAGGGCATCGTGCACCCCGCGACCCTGGCCCGGAAGCCCAAGGCCGCAAAGCCGGATCTGGATCCCGCACTGGAACGACTGCTATTCAAGGCATTGCTGGCCGAGGACGGGCAGGGGGACGGCCACACGCCTGCGGCACTCCAGGAAGCTCGTCGGGGCTTCCTCTCCAGGGCTGTAGAGGCGGGATGGACCCTGGAACAGGCGGCGGGAAGCCTTGGGATCAAGGCCTCTCAGGCCGCGCAGATCCTGGAGTGGCGTTAGGTCAGAGATCCAGAAAAACGAAGAAAATCAGTGCTTGAACTGTTTTGGAATTGAGGCAAGATTCAAGCGGCATCTCACTCAGCGCCCGTTGGCGCTTTCTTAAAGGAGGCCTGCAACATGGCCGAGAACCTCACCAAGGCTGAACTCGTCGAAGCCGTCGCCAAGACTGCCGACATCACCAAGGCCGCCGCCGCTGCCGCCATCGGCTGCTTCCTTGAATCCATCGCCGGCCACGTCGGCAAGGGTGGCAAGGTCACACTGGTCGGCTTCGGCACCTTCAGCCAGAAGTCCCGCAAGGCTCGCACGGGTCGCAACCCCCAGACCGGCGCCGCCATCAAGATCGCCGCCTCGAAGTCGATGAGCTTCAAGGCCTCGAAGGCCGCCAAGGCTGCGAAGAAGGCCGCTCCGAAGAAGGCCGCGAAGAAGAAGTAGGAGCCTCAGGACCAAGGCTTAGGCCACCGCTTTTCGGTGGCCTAAGTTTTTCGACGCTGCTACCGGAAGAAGATCATGGCCATGGCGAAGGCGCCCACGAAGCCGCAGAGGTCGGCGAACAAGGCGCAGGGCAGCACGGAGCGGGTCTTCTTGAGCCCGATGGCACCGGAGTAGAGGGCGATGACATAGAGGGTCGTATCTGTGCTGCCCTGGAGCAGGCAGGACAGCCTGCCCGTGAACGACTCCGGACCAAAAGACTTCATGGCGTCGATGGTAAGACCCCTCGCGGCGCCCCCGGACAGCGGCTTCATGAGCATGGTGGGAAACGCCCCCGCCGAGGCCGTCGGCAGGCCGGTCCACGCCATGCCGGCCCAGATCCCCTTCACGACCAGTTCCATGCCGCCCGAGGCGCGGAAGACGCCTACCGCCACCAGGATGCCCACCAGAAATGGGATCAGCAAAAGGGCAGTCTGGAAGCCTTCCTTGGCGCCCTCGATGAACACCTCCCAGGCGTTCACCTTCTTGAAGGAGGCCAGCAGCAGGAACCAGATGATCGCAGCCAGCATCAGGCCGGTTCCCAGCGTGGTGGACACCGCTTCGACCCGGTCGTGGGGCAGACTGGCGATCAGTGAGACCCCGCCACCGAGCAGGACCGCGACGCCGACGATCCACGCGAGCAGCACCGGATCCCACAGCTTCACGCGCTGCACCAGGGCCACGGCGAGAAAGCCACCTGCCACCGAACAGGCGCTGGCGACCAGGATCGGCAGGAAGATATCGGCCGGGTTCCGGGCGCCCGCCGTCGCACGCAGGGCCATGATGCTCACCGGAAACAGGGTGAGACTCGCCGCATGCAGCACCATGAACATCACCTGGTGGTCAGTGGCGGTGCCCGGGTTCGGATTGAGGCTTTCCAGTTCCTTCATGGCCTTGAGGCCTGCCGGGGTGGCGGCGTTGTCGAGGCCCAGCAGGTTGGCGGCAAAGTTGAGCACCATGGCGCCCGAAGCCGGGTGCTCGGAAGGCAGCCCGGGGAACACGCGCTGCAGCAGCGGGGACAGGGCTTTGGACAGCAGCCGGACTGCGCCGGCCGCTTCGCCAACCTTCATCAGGCCCAGCCAGAGCGTGAGGGTGCCGGTGAGCCCCAGCGCCATCTCGAAGCCGGTTCTGGCCGAATCGAAGGTGGCCTGGGCCATGGCTGAAAACACCTGGGGGTCGGCGCCCGTGAACCAGCGCCAGGTGCCCAGGATTCCGGCCAGGAGGAACAGCCCCACCCACACCGCGTTCAATGCCATGGAGTCCCCTCCTCCTCCAAATTTGAAGCAGTGAAGTCTTCGCCAGGATTGATGAACTGATCCATCTCCACCCCGTGCTGACGGTCATGCAGCTGTTTGTATCGCCCATCAAGGCTGAGCAGTTCTCTGTGAGTGCCTCGTTCGATGATCTCGCCGTGTTCGACCACGAGGATCTGATCGGCGCTCTCGATGGTGCTAAGCCGGTGGGCGATGACAAAGGTCGTCCGGCCCGCTCGCAGCTTCCGAAGGCCGTCGCGGATCATGGCTTCGCTTTCGCTGTCGAGGCTGGAGGTAGCCTCGTCGAGCAGAAGAATCCGGGGATCCGCCAGGATGGCCCGGGCGATGGCCACCCGCTGACGCTGGCCACCCGACAGCTTCACGCCTCGTTCACCCACCACGGTGTCGTAGCCAAGATCAAAGCGATCCACGAATTCGTGGACATGGGCGATGCGTCCCACTGCCTCAATCTCTTCCCGGGTGGCTCCAGGTTTGGCGAACCCTATGTTGTCGGCCACGGAGCCGTCGAAGAGAAAGTTGTCCTGCATGACCACACCGAGCTTGGCGCGGTACTCCCGGAGCCGAAGGGTCTCGATGTTCTTGCCATCGACCAGAACCTGGCCTTGCTGGGGATGGTTGAAGGCCATGACGAGGGAGATGATGGTGCTCTTCCCGGAGCCGCTGGAACCCACCAGAGCCACCGTGCTGCCCGCTGGGACTTCAAAGGACACGCCCTTCAGGACCGGGCTCCCTTCCTCATAGGCGAAGTGGACATCCCGGAAGGCTACCGATCCGTCGACCGTGGGCAGGGGTTCGCGGCTCGCATCTTCCTGATCCTCGGTGGGCATGTCGAGGATCTCCCGGATCCGATCCAGACCCGCGAAGGCTTCGCTGACCTGGGTGCCGATGTTGGCGATCTGCACCACGGGCGCGGCCATCAGACCCACGAAAAAGGTATACATGATCAGGTCGCCCAGGGTCATCGAGCCGGCCAGGATGGCCCGGCCGCCGATGATCATGATCAGCACGCCGATAACGCCGACGATGGCGGTGCCGAAGGCGGTGATGGCGCTGGTGCCGGTCAGGGTCCCGGCGATGTTCTTGAAGAGGCGTTCGGTTCCTTCGGCGAAGATCTTGCGTTCCCGGTCCTCGGCCACATAGACCTTCAGGATCCGGATGCCGCCCACGGACTCCGTAAGGCGCCCGGTGATGTCGGCCGTGATCTCACTGCGTTTCCGGAAGAGTGGTCTGAGCTTCCGGAAGGCCAGGGCCATGGCCCCGCCAAAGGCGGACAGGAAGATGACCGTCGCCAGGGTGAGCTTCCAGTTCAGCCAGAACAGCACGGCCAGGGAGATGGTGGCAGTGAGTAGGCCGCCCACAAGTTGGATGATCCCAGTCCCCACTAGGTTGCGGACACCTTCCGCATCGTTCATGACCCGTGAGATGACGACGCCGCTCTTGGTGCTGTCGAAGTAGTGGATGGGCAGCCGCAGGATGTGGTCCTGCACCCGCTGGCGCATGGTCATGATGGCCCGCTGGGCCGCCACACTCACTACTTGCGAGTTGGCGTAACTGGTGATGGCCTGCAGCAGGGTGGCGGCACCCGAACCCAGTGCCAGGGGCAACAGGAGGTGGCCGTTGTGCTTCCCGATGACCTCATCAATCAGGTATTTCGTGCTGGCAGGCAGCACCAGGCCGGCCAGGCGGCTAATGAGCATGAGAAACAAACCCAGGGCCAGGGAGCCGCGATGCTGCCGCAGGAGCGCCCGGGCTTCACGCCAGGCCCGGGCCGTGTCCACATTGGGTTTCGTCCTGGACTCGGTCATGCGGCGGCCAGGGGAGGGTAAGGGGATGGAGCCCATGCGGGAGAGCCGGGCCATTCAGGGCCTGCCCTGGAGGACGGGATCGAGGGTGGCCCAGACATGGTCCGCCACCACGCGGGCCCCATCTGCATTCGGGTGAATGCCATCGGGTTGGTTCAGCTTCGGATCCATGGCGACTCCTTCAAGCAGGAATGGCAGCAGGGGGATTTGATAGTGCTTGGCAAGGCTGGGGAAGATTCTGGCGAAGGCGGTCCGATACTCTATGCCGTAGTTCTCGGGGAGTTGGATGCCAGCCAGCACCACCCGTGAACCCTCCTTCTTGGCACGGTCCAGGATCATCCGGAGATTCTGTTCCGTCGCTGCGACCGGCACACCCCGAAGCCCATCGTTGGCCCCGAGGCAGACAAACAGCACATCCACCTGTCGCCTGAAAACCCAGTCGAGCCGGGCCACCCCCCCAGCTGTCGTGTCGCCACTGACGCCGGCGTTGATGACCTTCCAGGGGCGACCTTCAGAGGCCAGACGGGCCTCGATGAGGGCTGGGAAAGCCTGCTCTGTGGAAAGGCCCAGGCCGGCCGTCAGGCTGTCCCCAAGAAAGACCAGGGTGCCCTTGGAGGCTGGACGGGGTGATTGAACCGCTGATGGAATCGCCGAGCCTGACGCTGGTTCCTGGGCCTTCCAGTTGCAGGCGCCCGCCAGGGCGACCAGGACAGTGAACACGGCGGCGGAATGGCAGGCCTTCCTCATCGTTGAAGCATCGCATGACCTCGTCCAACCTTGCATCCACCGGAACCTGGGCCAAAGAAGGCTAGGCTGATATCGAGGGCCTTGCATGATCTCCCTTCGATCCGTCTCAAAAACCTTCCGGTCCCCCTCAGGGGAGCTCCTCCGGGTGCTTCAGGACGTGAGTCTGGAGATCCCGGCGGGTGCGTCGGTGGCCATCCAGGGTCCCAGCGGCAGTGGCAAGAGCACTCTGCTGGGGCTGATGGCAGGCCTGGACCAGCCAACCTCCGGGGAGGTGGTGGTGAATGAGCAATCCATCACGGGCCTGAGTGAAGTGGCCCTGTCACGCTTCCGTGCACAGAATCTCGGGTTTGTCTTCCAGGCCTACCACCTGCTACCTCATTTCTCGGCCCTGCAGAATGTCGTGATCGCGGCGGAGATTGCCGGTCTGCCTGCGGCCGAAGCGAAGGCCATGGAGTCGCTGGCCATGGTTGGCCTACAGGACCGGGCTGAGCACCTCCCGGCCCAGCTCAGCGGGGGGGAATGCCAGCGGGTCGCGCTGGCCCGGGCCGTCGTGGCGCGGCCTCCGATTCTGCTTTGCGACGAACCGACCGGGTCGCTGGATCCCGTCAACGCAGATCGAGTTTTCGACCTGCTGCTGGAACTGCAGCGGGACCTTGGGGCCACCCTGGTGCTGGTGACCCATGACGCCCAACTCGCCAGTCGCATGGGGCTTCATATCGCACTGGAACGGGGACGGATCGTGGCGGGCGTGGCATGAAGTTCGCGCTTCGCATGGCCCTGCGGGAAGGCTCCCGTCAGAAGGGCCGTCTCCTGGTCATCGCCCTCTGCCTGGCGGTGGGCTTCGCAGCGTTCTTCGCGACCTATGGGTTCAGCGCCCGGGTGCTCGGTGGCATCCGGGCTGAGTCCAGGTCCCTGCTTGGGGCCGACTTCTCGATCACCTCCACAGGTGAATTCCCAGAGGAGGTGGTCCGCCAGGCGACCGTGCTGACCGGCATCCAGGGCCACAGCCTGGTCTATGACCTGGTGAGCATGGCTCACACCGGGGAAGGGGATGCCATCCTCAGTCGCCTAGTGGAGGTTCGGGCCGTGGACGCCTCCTATCCCCTGGTGGGGAGACTGGAACTCCAGGCGAAAGGAATGCCCAACGGAGCCAGGGTCGCGGGCTCTGGAGCTGTCTTCGTGGAGCGGGGACTGGCCGACACCTGGGGCCTGCAGGCCGATCCCAACGGAACCCTGGCCAGCCATTCGGCTCTGGTCATCGGGGATGGAGCTCTGCCCATCGGCGGGGTCATCACTCTGGATGAAAGCCGTCAGGCCAGTGCCTTCACTTTGGGCCCCCGGATCCTGGTGGACCGCGCAGATGCTGGACGCCTCGGCCTGCTCACTCCGCGAGCGCGTTTCACGGGGCGGCTGCTGCTGACCTCGACCCCGGGGGCTGATGTCGAACGGGTGCGGAAGGCTCTTGACACCGTTGTCGGAAGCGCCACGAAGCGGCTTCGGCTTCGTAGCCATGAGGAAGCGGCCACGGCCCTTGCCCGTCCCATCCGCAATTTGAATCGCTTTGTCCAGCAGTTGGGTCTCGCCACCCTGCTGCTCGCCATGCTGGGGGCATGGGCGATCCTGACGGCCTTCCTGGACGCCCGGTCCCGGGACGCAGCCATCTTGCGCTGTTTGGGGGCGGACCCCATGGCACCTGCGCAGATCTACGGGCTGCTGACGATGCTGCTGCTGGGAGCAGCCCTGATGCTGGGGT
Organism: uncultured Holophagaceae bacterium; assembly: GCA_903873655.1. Classification (GTDB taxonomy): domain Bacteria; phylum Acidobacteriota; class Holophagae; order Holophagales; family Holophagaceae; genus Geothrix. The sequence continues at coordinate 34,857 of CAIQPH010000039.1, forward strand.
TGGCGGCAGGCCTCGCCATCTCCGCGGTGATTCCGCGTTGGCTGGGGGACCTGTTGCCCAGCGTCATCCACGAGGGCGCCACCGCGACACCACCCTTGCTTGAAACTGCCCTGGCCGTGGCGATGATTGCCCTCCTGACCTTGCCGCCCTTGGTCCGGCTGGGGGAGGTGAAACCCCTCACCCTGCTGAGGGAGGGCGCCGACCTACGGGGTGGGCGGGTCTGGCTGAGCCGGACCTGCGCAGGACTGGCGCTGCTCCTGGCCGTACTGCTGCTCATCCGCAACGCCCCCAGCCTGGTGGTAGGTGTGGGCACGGCCCTGGGCATGGCCCTGCTGTTCCTGTTGCTCTACGGGGCGGCCCGGCTGCTGCTGCGTGTTTACCGTGGCAGTGCGAAGGCCATGCCTTTGTCTGTCCGCCTGGCCTTCGGGCAGCTTGGGGCCCGGCCGGGGCTGACTGCGCTGATGATGGCCGTGATGGGCCTGGCGGTCTTCCTCACCACGGCCACGCAATTCATCAAGGACGACATCGTGGCGCCCATCGCCTCCCAGCAGGGGCAGGGAAACCGTCCGAACCTGTTCTTCCTGGACGTGCAGCCCGCCCAGAGGGATCAGATTGCCACCCGGTTGAAGGCTGAGACTGGCCGGGACCCGATGGCAGCGCCAATCATCCGGGCCCGGCTCGCTGCGATCGGCGGGAAACCGGTGCGGGAAACCAGGGCCAGGGGAAGGGATGACGACCCCGGGGAGCAGCAGGGAGAGGGGTTCCGGAACCGGGAACAGAACCTCACCTGGCGGGAGCGGCTGGGTGCTTCCGAAGCCATTTCTGCGGGCAGGTTCTGGGATCCAGGGCTCACCCAATCGGATGAGATCTCGCTCGAACAGGGCTTTGCCGATTCCATTGGCGCCAAACTCGGCGACGCGCTGACCTTTGATGTCTCGGGCCAGGCAGTGAACGGCAGGGTCACCAGCCTGCGCAAGGTCATGTGGCAGAGTTTCCAGCCGAACTTCTTCATCGTGATGCACCCATCCTTGCTGCGGGGTGCCCCAACCGTTCACCTGCTCGCCGCCGAGGCCGACTCTGCTGCCAAGAGCCGCATCCAGGTGGCCATGGCCAAGGAGTTCCCGAACGTGACGCTCATCGATGTGACGGATGTGGTGGCGAAGGTGGGGCGCGTGCTGGATCTCATCGCGATCATCACGCGGGCCCTGGCGACCTTGATGCTGGCCTCGGCCCTGCTGGTGCTGACCGCCAGCCTGATCGCGGGCCGGCTTGGCCGCCAGAAGGACCTGGCCCTGCTGCGTACCATTGGAGCATCGCATGGCACCCTGCTGCGCAGCCTGGTCTGGGAGTTTCTGGTCCTGGGGGGCAGCTCTGCCCTGTTGGCGACCAGCCTGGCCTGGGTCCTGGCCAGGAGCTACACCAGCCGTGTCCTGGAACTGCCAACCCATCCAGGGGTCGGTCTGGGCCTGCTGCTGATGGCCGCATCCGCGGGTTTGACCTTGCTGGTGGGCGTGACCGGAAGCCTGCGGGTTCTGGAGACCAAGCCCATGGACGTGCTCCGCGGGGAGTAGGGCGGTCCTCTCCCCACGAGAATGATGTGGGCAAGGCGTTGAACATTGCCCCTAGTGGTATTCGACCCGTGGGCCGGGCTTCCGCTTGGGAGTCACCTGTTCCGGTGGTTTGGGCCTGGCAAACCTTGAAACATGAGTGCGCATGGCCCATTCAAAATGTGCGGGGAGGCCAGTCCTGCGCCTGGACGCCTTCCTTCGTTGGATTGGGAGGAACATCCTCCTCTGTCTCCGGTCCCATCTCCGTCGATCAACCTTGTGGAGCGAATAGATGGCAAACACGACGAAAGAAGCGGAGATGAGGAAGATGATGAGGCTGGTACTCATAGATGATTCCAGGGATTATTACGGGAAGCCAGACTAACAGACACCCGTTCCCACTTGTAAAAAAGTGAGCTAGCCCTTCTGGATGGCCTCCAGCAGGCGCTCCGGCGTCATCGGCAGTTCGAACACCCGGACTCCCACAGCATCGTGGATGGCGTTGGCGATGACCGCGCCCATGCAGACGATCGGCGGTTCACCGCCGCCCTGGGCCTGGAGGTCGGGATTGGGGATCAGCACCGTATCCATCGGTGAACGGTGTGCCTGAACCGGCACGGATCATGGTGCCGAGGCAATTAGCAGGGGATGCTCATCGAATCGACATGGTAGGTGCCGTAACGATTTTCGCCCTTATTCGGACCGAGAACGTTTGCTAATCCAGATTGACCCAAGCGCTGCCACGAAGCGGCACAAGCCAGGAGGTCACGGGCAGGCTCTCCCGTTCCGCCAACACTGCGGAGTACCGATGGAGTTGGTCCCGGTAGTTCGCAAGCTCCTCATCCCCGAAGGCTTTGGAGTGCTTGAAGTCCAGGAGGTGGATGCAGTCCTCTCCCCAGACGACGAGGTCGGCGCGCCCGAGGCCACCACTGCTGGCTGCGCCTGACAGGGGCAACTCCGTGCGACGTCGGAGAGGGCGCCAACCCATGGCCTCGAATTGTTCCAGGAAACCCAGGGCGTTCTCGCGGGCGTGGGCCACCGGTGGGGCGGTGGCGAGGCAGGCCTGGAAGGCCGCAGGGTCTTCCCAACGCACCAGGAGGTCCCGGAGGAAGGCATGTATGGCTTCACCTTCCTGGCGGGCCTTGCTGCGGGTGTCACCGGGAAGGTCGTCATGGGCGTCGGCAGGCAGGGTGATGTCGGCCAGAGCCGTTCTTATGGGCGGTGCATCCGGCCTAAGGGTGACGCGTGTCGGCAAGGGCACCGGCAGCGGTGCATCTGTCAGTGCTTTCCAGTCCGGGTGGGTGCTGGCTAGGACCTGGCCCCACTTCGCCCAGGTCTTGAGCTCGCGGGGGGGGGTGGGCTCCTTGCGTTCCTTGGACTCCTGAAGCAGCAGGCAGAGGCGCCCCTTGGCCCGAGTGAGCGCCACATAGAGCAGGTTGAGTTCGTCGCGCTTCTGGCGAGACTCCACCAGGGGCTTGAGGTCGTCATAGGCGCGCCCGGTGAATTTCCCCAACTTCCAGGCGAGCAACAGCTCGCCTGTCGAGGGCCAGGTACGCAGGTCGCCCTTCCGGAAGCTGCGCGGGATCACATTCAGCAGGGGCAGGATGACGTCGTCGTATTCCAGCCCCTTGCTGCCGTGGGCGGTTTGGATGAGCAGGTCGGCGTCTTCCACAGAGGCGGGCAGGTCGCCCCGCTCCAGGCCATTCCGCTCGTCATCCAGCAGGGCGTAGGCCACGGAGGGACTGGCGGGCAGGGCCAGCAGCCGGGCGAGCAGACCGGCCAGGTTGCGCCGCGCCCGCAGGGGCTCCAGCGCACCATGCACCTCCAGGGCTGCGATAGCCTGGAGCAGCGCGCCCTGCCGCAGCAGGCGGCCTGCGATGGTCTGAGTGGAGGCATGCCGTAGATCGAGGAGGAAGCGGGCGGCCTCTCGGTGTGCTTCCAATAGCTTCTCAGGATCCAGTTGACCCAGGCCAGGCAGTCCGGGACGACCTTCGCGACCCTGGGCCAGGGCCGCCAGTTCGGCATCGGTCAGGCCCACTACCTGGCGCAGCAAGGCCGCGCATGGGATGGGCCGCTCGGGGTGGGCCACGGCTTCCAGAGCCGTCAGGATGAGCCGCACGCCGGGGCTGTCCCAGAAGCCCTCCTTGGCCACTACGTAAGGCTGGATGCCCTGGGCCTTGAGTCGTTGGAGGAGGCCTGGTAGGCGGGTGCGCTGTTTGAGCAGAAGCGCCCGAGTGCGGCTGCCGGTCTTCGCCGGAGCGCCGAGGGACTCTGTCCAGCCAGCCTCTCGGGAGAGGCCCGAGATCCAGTCCGCAAGCGCCGGAAGGTCGCCCGAAGTCGATGGCGCAAGCGTTCGGACCAACCCCACCGGAGGTCCCGATGGAACAGCGGGTTCCTGGGTACCGTCGAGATCGCCGACCGTGGGATCCAGCTGGGGCCAAACCTGGTCCACATAGGTATTGGCCAGGGCCACGACCCCGGGTGTGGAGCGGAAGTTGGAAGCGAGACGGAAGGCTCCTTCACCCGCCGCGGCCAGCCGATCTCGCAGCAGGTCGGGATCGCCGCCACGGAAACCATAGATGGCCTGCTTCACATCGCCCACACGCACCATGCGCTCAGCGCCGAGGGCCTCGAGGAAGGCATCCTGCACCTTGGAGGTGTCCTGGTACTCGTCCACCAGGAGCAGGTTGGGCGCAGGAGTCTCCAATCCATGAACTTTGAGGCTGTCCCAGGCTTTGCGAACCAGGTCGCCGAAGGTGGCCAGTCTCTGGGCCTGCTTCTGCGCCTCGAAGCCCTGCAGCGCGTTCACCAGCAGGCAGCGCAGCCAGGCTTCGAGTGCGCTGGCCACCGGTTTGAGGGTCGCCATCGCTTCGTGGAAGGCGTCGGAGTAGTAGGCAGGGGGCGGATTCGACACGCGCCCGCTCTGGGCCTGGGCCCAGCGCAGGTTCGTCTGCAGGTCAGCGCCGTCGACTGGAACCGGGAGGAGGTTCTCCTTTTTGAAGTTGTGGAGGCCCTTGCCGCTGGGGTGCTTGGCCAGCTCAGAATTCGCCGCGAAGGGCGCGAGTGCGGTCCGGGCCCCAGCCAAAGCCTGGGCCAGAGCCTCGCGGGTGTGGACGGGGTCCTCGATGTGAAGGTGCCCCCGTGCGTCGAGGTGGTTGTCGAAGGCCTGGGACAACGCCTCCCAGTTCTGTTCGGCCCAAGCCAGCAGTAATCGAGCAGCCACCTCATCGGGATGAGCGGCGGGGAGGGTCAGCGATTCCCACACGGTCTGCCGCAGCAGTCGCAGCAGGGACGGATGGGCCACGTCGAGGATGGTGTCACCGCTGCCCTCACCCCTGCTCAACACGCGCACGGCCAGGCTGTGGATGGTGGACACCTGCAGCAACTCAGCCTCCCGCCGCACGCGGCGCCAGTAGGCGCGGGCCTTGGCGGGTGAGCCGAGCCAGGGCCCGCCCGACCAGTGGGCGGCGGCCTGGGCCACCTCGCCGGCGGACTTCTTCACGTGCTGAATGCTGGGCAGGCCCTTGAGGATGACTTCGAGGTCCTTGACCACAGGCGCTTCGAGGTGGGGCAGCAGTTCCTGCCATGCGGACTCATCCAGAGCGGACAGCAGGTCCAGGGGGCGCAGCAGTCGCTCGCGAAGGTCCGCTGCAGAAGCCTCGCTGAAGGTGGTGGCCAGGATCTCCCAGGGGCGGATGTCACCTCTGCCCAATTGGGCGGTGACCAGCACCGTGAGGGTGAAGGTCTTGCCAGATCCTGCGCTGGCGCTCACGACCAGCGACTGATCAAGGATGCGGGGATCGCTCAGGTCGAGATTTCGCATCTCAGTCCCCCTCCCCATCGGTCTCAACGGTCACGTCCACAGGCCGCCCACACAGGGCTGCCAATTGACACTGGCTGCAGTGTTCGCCAGGAGTGGGTGGGAAATCCCCCGACTCCAGCCGAGCATCGAAGCGGGCGAGGTTCGTCAGCAGCCGCTCGCGCCAGGCACCTTCGGGGCCGGCTTCAGCCAAGGTGGCGAGGTGCTTGGTGAATGGTTTTGGTTCATCTTCCTTCAGGGGGAAGAGCACCGCTGTGGCCCGTTCACCTGGGTAGACCTGCTCAGCGAGGAGCATGTAGAGCGGAGTCTGGAGGTGCGATGAGAAGGGCGCGTCGTCCTCAGCGCAGGCCTTGAGGTAGGTTTCCTTCGAGGTCTTGTAGTCCACCACTCTTAGAAAGGAGAGGCTGGCACTGGTCCAGCGCTCGATGCGATCAACCTTGCCGCCGACCGCGAGCGAGTGGCCGTTGCCCAGATCCAAGGCCACCGGACCCAGGCTGCCCTCAAGGGCCAGGAGGGTCCTGCGCCAAATCTCCGGTGGGGGGGCTGCGGCCTTCTTGGACTTCGGAGCGGGCAGACGCGTTGGATCAAGCAACGCGAATTCCCCCTTGTCGGGGGTTTCGGCCAGGACATCTCGCAGCAGGGCTGCGGCCAAGTTGGGCAGCAGGGATTCCAGGCGGAGCACAGCCTGGGGCCACTGCTCCTGCGGGATGTGGCGGTCCAGTTCCTTCGTCCATTCTGTTTGGTGTGCCTGCCACAGGGCCAGCAGGTGGGGGATGAGGTCCTCGGCCCCGGCCTCGGGCCCCAGCCCCAGTGCCGTCTGGAAGGCGGTAGGCCAGTCCTCCACGCCCACGAAAGGCATCAGGGCCTCCTCCAGGAGGTGGTGGACGAGGATGCCCACGGCCATGGACATCCGGGTGCGCGCATCGAAGGTCTGCAGACCCCACACCCGCTCAGCGAGAGAGCGGAAGGGGCACTTCGCGAGGCCTTCGAGCGCCGTGGGGCTGGCGCTTTCCTGCCCCTTGAGCCAGGCGGCGCGAAGCCCTGGGGCATGGTCGAAGTCGGGTGCCGCGGCCAGCAGAGCCACGTTGACCGGCTGGGCTTGGGCAGCGACGGCTCGGGCATGATGGTGCGATGCCTGATCGTGGCCTTCCCAGCGCCAGCGCAGGCGGCTGTGCAGCGCGGGTTCAGATCGCCATGGGGCCGCGCCTTCCAGCGCAGTCCAGAAGGGTCCCTGAGCCTTCATGCGGCCTTCTTCATCCTGGGCTGGACTGAGTGCCACTAGACGCTCGCGGGTCATGGCAAGGACCTTGTTGAAGGCGTAGGCCTCTCGCTGGAAGGCGCGGGGAATCTGGTCGCCATGTTCGCTGCGGGGCAGCCAGAAGCGTTGCAGGGCAGGGGGGAAAGTCGCCATCGGCTCCGCCTGACTCCAAGCGAGCAGAGCCTTGTTGAGGGCGGCCTTGCGGTCGCCGTCCAGATCAGGGTTCTCAGCGGGGTGACTGGGCCAGGCACCTTCAGAGAGGTCGAGGATCAGGGTGGCGCGGGCGCCGTTCCAGTCGTCGAGGATCGTCCCAGGAGTCACGAGGCGCAGGCCCTCGACGGCTCGGGGGATCTCGCTGCTGCGGGCCGCTTCCAGAAATGCTTCGAGCGCCAGGAGCATGTCGGCGAAGGTCCAGGTTTCAAGGCCCCAGGCTTCCTTGAGGAGGCCGAGGGGGGAGTAGAAATCGTCGGGATCCATGGGCAGCCGCAGGGTGGTGGCCAGGGATTCCAGGCGCTCGGCCCACCGGTGGGCGGTCTGGCTGGTGCCCCGCAGTGAGGCCAGTTCCTGCCAGATGTTTTGTGCGTATGCCTTCACGCGGTCCCGCAGGTGCATGAAGCTGCCTTCAAACGCGAGCGTCCCACTCTGGTCGGCGAGGGCCAGGGCGTCAGCCCAGTGGCGCAGGTCGTCCCGCTTCGACGCGCGGAGCCCGGCGGACACGGCGCAGGGATCCAGCCGCTGCACGCCCATGAGCAGGGTCCAGAGCGGACTCCAGGCTTCGCTGGCGAGGAGGGGGAGCAGACCGCCGCGCACGTGGAGCGCCACACCCTCCTCCGCCAGCAGGGGCGCGAGGAAGGCGGCCACGGCCTGGGGCTCGGGATGGATGAGGGTGATGTCAGCGGGGGGAATCCCTGCGTCCAGCCAGACGCAGACCTGCTCGATGGCATGGCGCAGCAGGTCGAGTGGGCCTTCGACGAGCCCCCGCTGGAACGCGTCCGCATGGTCCCTGAGATCCAGCGGTCCCTCGAACAGGGTCTCCAGGGCGGGCGACCAGGGTGCTGATCCCCAGCCCTCCGGCTCGGAGAGGGCGAGGTCATTGGGAAGGCTCTGTCCGTGAGCTTCGAGTCCATCGAGGAACCACGCCACCAACGGCTGGGCGCTGCCGAAGAGGCCGGAAGCCTCGCCTCCCTTCTGCGCGGCGAGGTTGAAGGTGGCACCTCCCAACTCCGGCAGGCAGGCCAGCGCCCGCAGACGTGAGGGCACCAGGTCGCGAAGCCCAGCCTCGAGCGGCCCATCGGCTTCGGTCCGCTCGATCCAGAGCCCACGCTTCCCGGCCAGTTCCAAGTCCACGGCTTGCCAGAGGGCTAGGTCCGGCTCCAGATAGCTGCCCCCTGCCACCTCCTTGAGGTAGGCCTCCAGGTGGGCCAGCACACTGGCCAGGCTGTGGGCGGATTTGGGGTGTCCCAATGCCAGCCCGTACTTCTGCAATTCCCGCAGGGTCGCAGGCAGCAGGCCCTGAGCCAGCAGTTCGCGGCAGGCCTGAGCGCGTGCCTTCAGTGCCTCCAGGCTGGGACCCGCAGTGCGCCCCTGGGCTTTGGCCAGCCTTCGTGCCACGCTCAAATGCAGCATGAGGCTGACGGCCCCCGGCACAGGCGGTCGGGGGTCGTTCAGCAGCACGCCATCAAAGGGGTCGTAGCTCATGCAGGCATCTCAAGAACTGACTGGTTCTTGATCATCCTGCCACAGCAATCTGGACAGAAAATGTCCGCCCGTGGAGGTCCGTACCCACGGCGATCAGCGCCCCCAGCAACTGGGCGCCATTGCCGCGGCCAGGGCCATGGGTAAAAAAAGCCATCAAGACCCTCCTGGAGGAGTCCTGCGCCTGATCGTGGTGGAAAAGCCCAGCATGGGACGTGCTTTGGGGGAGGCCATGGGCCTGCCAAAAAGTGGGCGCAGCCTCATCGAGGCCAAGGACCAATTTGAAGTCGTAGCCCGCCTTCTCAATCGGGTTGATATCACTGAAGTGATCAACGCAACAGACGCTGGGAGGGACCAGCAGCAGCTGCGCAGTGGCGTGCAAATTCGTCCATGGGACGACATCTAAGGCTTGGCCCCGACCTCGACCGGTGATAGGGGTAGAATTTCGACCAAGCCATGACGACAGAGACGGAACTGAAAGCCAAGCTGAGGAAGATCGAGGCTCTCTTTGCGGGGGCTTCGTCGCATGGGGAGCGAACTGCCGCCCAGGCAGCGAGGGATCGCATCCAGGCCAAGCTGAAGGAAATGGAAGGCCGCGAGAGAGCCGTGGAGATGAAGTTCACCTTGGGAGATGGTTGGAACCTGAAGCTCTTCCTGGCGCTATGCCGTCGTTATGGGTTGAAACCTTTCCGGAGATCTGGCCAACGTCGGACAACAGTCATGCTCCTGGTCGTTCCCAGTTTCGCCAACGACATCCTGTGGCCCGAGTTCACTCAGCTTGCCGAGGCTCTGGGTGCCTATCTGGATGAGGCCACCGAACGAATCATTCGTGATGAGGTCTTCAAGGATATAGCTGAGGATTGATCATCAACCAGCAAACACCGGGTGCCGAAGCCATCCGACAGGCTTCCCAGCAGACCCAGAAGAGGCTTGGAACCACCTGGCCTGGACTCACTTGATGACGATGATGGAGAACACCGCCATGAAAGATAGATCACTCCTCGGGCTGACCGCCATCGTCACAGGTGGTGGTCGGGGCCTCGGGCGGGCCATGGTGCTCGGGCTTGCCGAGGCCGGGGTGCATGTCATCGCGACCGCCGCCAAAGAAGTTGACGAGGTCGAGGCGGTCGCGATGGAGTCGGAGAAAATCTGTGGCGCGGATCGCGTGCTTCCCCTTCACGCCGATGTGACCCGGGAAGCGGACTGCGCGGAGACTGTGGAGACGGCCATCAGGCGCTTCGGCCGCCTCGACATCCTGGTCAATAACGCCGGAAGGGGAATGAAGTACGTCAGTGACAAGTTCCTGAGTGAACCCACCCGATTCTGGGAGATTGCCCCCGAGACCTGGCACATGGTGATCGATACCAACGTGAACGGCCCCTTCCTCATGGCAAGGCTGGCTGCTCCAGCCATGGTGAAGGCAGGCTGGGGACGGATCATCAACGTCTCCATGAACCATGAGACCATGCGCCGCCGAGGGTTCTCACCCTACGGACCCTCCAAGGCCGCGCTCGAATCCGAAACGATCATCTGGGCGCAGGACCTCGAGGGCACTGGTGTGACCGTCAATGCTTTGCTGCCCGGAGGGGCGACGCTCACCGGCATGATCCCGGACGGGGTCCCAGAGCAGATCCGAGCCAACCTCCTGGACCCGGTTATCATGATCCCTCCGCTGCTCTGGCTGGCCTCGACCGCTTCGGATGGCATCACGGGACGTCGGCTCACGGCCACGAAATGGAAGCAAGGCGAGGATCGAAGGGCGGCCGCAGAGGCCGCTATGGACCCCGCTGGGTGGGCCTGAACACTGGCTTCGGCTCGTTGCCTAGGGCCCACGAACGCCCTTTCGGGTTCAATATGAAACAGCCTCTACTCCCTCTTCTCTAGCCCATGTTCATAACCCTCGGCCGCCTCCCGGACCACCCAACCGCCATCCCCCGCGCCGCCCAGATCGCGGGGCTGGCGCCATCGGATGGGGCGCGCATTCTTGCCGGTACCTTTCCACGCATCCTCCTTCGCGCTACAGCGGATCCCCACGCCCTTGTCGCAAAACTCGCCGCGGAGGGCTTTCTCGCCTGGGCATCAGATCCGGCCCAGGTGCCCACCGATGACCAGAGAGTCATCGTCCGAAGCCTCTCTTGGACTGCCGACGGCTTCATGGCACAGGATGCTAAGGGCGCTGTCCACGCCTGCCCCCTTGTGGCTGTAAGGCTGCTCCAGCGCGGGGCGCGCATCCATACCTCTACCGAAGTGGAGAAGACGACGAAGCGTCAGTTGAATCTCGGCGGCGCGCTACTCAGCGGCGGATTGATCCTGACGAAGAAGGTCACCAAGACGACGGAGCGCACCACCCACGCCAAGGAACCCTTCCTTCTGTTACAGCGAGCTGATGGTACCCCGGACCTGATGATCTACGAGCACCGCATCAGCTACCAGTGCCTGGGCTCGGAGATGGGTCCGTCCACCCTGGGGAACCTAGGCCTGCTGATGGTGCGGTTCCAGACACTGTGTCCACAAGCTCCCCTGGATGACCGAGTCGGCCGCCCCGGTTTTGTGGCGGGCCTGCCATTGATGGGCGTGGATGCGGTGGACCTGGGCATTCATTTGGTCTCTGAGGCGCGCCGCAGGGGTTGTTGAATGAGCCAATCGCGGATAACGGTTTGCCGCCGTTCCTGTGATTTGGATGAAATGTCCCAGCTTTCGCGTTTCGCGAATGAAGAAATTCGTGTTTCGCGAAACGCGAATGGGCAAATCCTTCGACCATGATACTCAAGCCGCAGGGTCTGCTTGGTTTCAGAAACCGATGGTAATCAAACAGATTGAAAAATGCTTGAGCAAACCTGCATCACTCTTGCGACTCTGGTAACTCATGACCTCACCCAAGGGGTGATGGGTTCTGTCACCTTGCTTTGGAGTAGGCGGGAATGCCCTTGGGTTGGATGGGAGTCAAGGGTTCTTTACCCAGCTTGTCCATGAGTAGATTGAGGGCTGTTTCCAGTTGGCGATCGCGGCCCTCGAAGGTCTCTTTGGGCAAGTTCACCACCTCCACGTCTGGGGGCACACCCACGCCTTCGATGATCCAGGCGCCGTTCCTGATGTGGTGCTGGGGCCATTCGGCGGCCCGCACCTGCCCCTTGTCCACCAGGACGTTGGAATCCGTAAGCCAGGCCCCGGCGCCCGCCGTGCGGCGACCTATTAAAGGACCCAAGCCTAGCGCCTTGATGCCGGCAGCGAAGGTTTCGCCGTCGCTGTAGGTGAACTCATCCACGAGTACCACGAGGTGACCTCGGAAGGTCTGCTGCATGTTGGTTCCAAGAGGGCGGCCATGGGCGTCCGTCCAAAAAGCCCAGGCCCGGCGCAGAAGCTTCTCGATCACCCAACTGTCGATGTTGCCCCCATTGTTGCGCCGCACATCGAGGATCAGGCCTTCGCGATCGACCTGGCCGTAGAACTCCCGGGCAAAAGTATTAATATCTCCAGGGCCCATGGCGCGCAGGTGCAGGTACCCGACCCGCCCCTGGCTAGCCTGATCCACCTGACGGCGCAGTCCCTCTTCCCAGTCGCTGTAGCGCAGGCTGCCCTGCCGTATGGCATCGATGGCCGTGACCACCACGGGTTTCAAGGCTTCAGGCCCGCGCTTGAACGCCAGCAGGACCTGCTGGCTGGCCTTGTTGCGGAGGAGGTCCGAGAGATCCCGAGCCTCAAGGACAGGGCGGCCGTTGACCGCAGTGAGGAGGTCGCCTTCCCTCAGCCCGAGCGCTGGTTGGGCCAGGGGCGAGGCCTCGGAAGGCAATTCCGCCTCGGTGCGGTAGATGTGGTCAAGTCGATAGCCTCCTGCTGCGCGACTGAACACCGCACCCAGAAAGGCCTGGGTCGAACCATCCTGGGCCGTGCGCTGGTCACCTGGGCGGGTCTGGGAATGGAGGGCTCCCAACTCGCCCACCATTTGTCCCAGGAGATCGTTCAACTCGGCGCGATCGGTGATCCGGGCGACCAGTGGTTCATACTTCCGGCAGACAGCCTCCCAGTCGATGCCCCGCATGTGGTTGTCGAAGAAGCGATCCCGGTGCATGGTTGTGTATAAAAGTGTCTGTAAGTCCGGCTGGGCGGCTTGAAGTAGAAGGTGGCCACCGAGTCCGGTAGGTTGATCGCGTTCAAAACCACCAACCATGGAGGACGCGATGGCCGAAGGGAAGTGTGGGCCCGGAAGGGGCTTTGGGGAAGGTTTGTTCGCAGACGGAGGTGAGAGCGTCAGGGCGCTCGTGGAGGAGGTCGTGCAGGCATTGATCGGCGCGGAGGC
>CAIQPH010000040.1 GCA_903873655.1 uncultured Holophagaceae bacterium
GCCGAACCAGCGGATGGGGCGCAGCAGGTAGAGCTCGACGCCCTCGTCCACGTAGTACTTGTTCAGCAGCAGGTCATGGACGAAGGGGAACTTCTCGGCAAAGGCCAGTTCTGCAGCGGGACCGTTGCGGTAGGTCGACCAGCCGAGGAAGCCGAAGCCCAGCCCCAGGCCCGTGGAGATCACCGCGAGCAGGACGGCGGGCCCCTCATGGTGGCCGTGGGCCGCGTGGGTCTGGCCATAAGCCAGGGCCGGCTTCAACCATTCGCCCACGGCAAAGTGCCCACCGAAGGCCTCCGGCACGCCCCAGAAGCCCCAGAACAACGACCCCAGGGCCAACACCATGAGCGGAAGCGTCATGGAGAGGGGGCTTTCATGCGCATGGTCAAAGGCGTGATGGTCCCGCGGCTTGCCCCAGAAGGTGAGGGCCATGAGGCGCCACATGTAGAAGCTGGTGCAGCAGGCGCCGATGACGCCGATCACCCAGAGGGCCGGGGACTTCAGGAAAGCCAGGTAGAGGATCTCGTCCTTGCTGAAGAAGCCCGACGTACCGGGGAAGCCCATGATGGCAATGGTGCCGGCGACCATGGTGATGAAGGTGATCTTGGTCTTCGCCTTCAGGCCACCCATCTTGAAAAGGTCCTGCTCGTGGTGCATGGCGTGGATCACGCTACCGGCCCCTAGGAAGAGGAGGGCCTTGAACCAGGCGTGGGTGAAGACATGGAAGAAGCCCGCGGCGAATCCGGAAGCGCCCAGGCCCAGGAACATGTAGCCCAGCTGGGAGACCGTGGAGTAGGCCAGCACCTTCTTGATGTCGCGCTGCACCAGGCCGATGGTGGCCGCGAACAGCGCCGTGGCCGCGCCCACCCAGGCGACGACGTCCATGCTGATGGGGGCCAGGGTGAACACCGGGGCCAGGCGGCAGATCATGTAGATGCCGCTGGTGACCATGGTGGCCGCGTGGATGAGGGCACTCACGGGAGTCGGACCGGCCATGGCGTCCGGCAGCCAGAGGTAGAGGGGCAGCTGGGCGCTCTTGCCCGTGGCGCCCAGGAAAAGCATCAGCGTGGCAAAGGTGAGGACGCCGAAACCCACTTCGGGCGCGAGGTGCCCGGACTGGGTGAGGATGTCGGCCACCGTCAGGGTCCCGAAGGCGGCGAAGAGCACCATCATGCCGATGGCCACGCCAAGATCGCCCACGCGGTTCATGAGGAAGGCCTTGAGCCCAGCCGCCGGGGCGAAGTCCGTCTCGAAGTAGTAGCCGATGAGCAGGTAAGAGCAGAGACCCACACCCTCCCAGCCCACGAACATCAGCACCAGGCTGGAGCCGAGGACCAGGGTGAGCATGAAGAAGACGAAGAGGTTCAGGTAGCAGAAGAACCGGGCGTAGCCCTCGTCCTCGTGCATGTAGCCCACGGAGTACAGGTGAATGAGGAAGCCGATGCCGGTGACGACCAGCATCATGGTGCCGCTGAGCGGGTCGATGACCAGACCGAAGGGCACACTCAGCGAACCGGTGGCCATCCACTCGCCATAGTTCAGGACCAGCCGGTGATCCGGGGTGCCCTTCATGGCCAGGAAGGCCGAGACGGCCACCAGCAGCGAGGCGAACACGACGCCGACCCCGACGAAGGTGACGACGCCCTTGCCGGCGCGCTTGCCCAGCAGGCCATTGAAAGCCGAGCCCAGCAGGGGGAGGATCGGAATGAGCCAGTAGTACTTGTTCATCGCATCCTCACTGCTTCAGGCTGGCGGCCCGGTCCGAGTCCGTAGAGTCCCGGTGACGGTAGAGGCCGATGACCAGCGCCAGGCCGACAGCCGCTTCACAGGCGGCCACGGCGATGATGAAGAGGTAGAACACCATGGCCTGCGCATCGCCGCCGCGGAACCGAGCGAAGGCGAGCAGCGCGACATTGGCCGCATTGAGCATCAGCTCGACGCCCATGAACTGCAAAAGCAGCGTGCGCCGCAGCAGTACCGTGGCCAGACCCAGGGCGAACAGGAGAAGGGCCACTACCAAGTACCCCTGGAGGCCGCCTTGGAGGATCGCGTCCATGCCGGTCATCGCTGGCTCCTCACAGGTTCCGTTTGGTCAGGGCCACGGCGCCGATCATGGCCGCCAGGAGCAGGAGTCCTGCCACTTCGAAGCCGAGCAGGTGGTCCGCGAAAAGCGCGGTGCCCAGCTTCTGGAGGGTCATCGCCTGGGGCATGGCCGCGCCGCTGGCGGCGAGGGACTTCACGCCGGGTGAACTCATGACGAGCTTCACAGCGCCGATGGCCAGAAGAACCAGGAGCACAACCGATACCCACCGCTGGATGGGCCGCGTGGACTGGGCCTTCTCCTCCTCGTGGCTGTTCAGCATCATGATCACGAAGAGCACCAGCACCATGATGGCGCCGGTGTAGACGATGACCTGGAGGGCTGCAGCCACGGGATTGGCCAGCAGCAGGAAGAGACCGGCCACACCGAAGAAGGTGGCCACCATGCAGAGGCCCGCCACGATGACGTTCTTCTGGAGCAGCATCCCCAGGGCACCCAGGAGCGTGATGAGGGCGAAGGTGATGAACATGGCCTCTCCTACATCACGATCGTGCGGCGAGGCACGGAGGGGGTGGGATCCTGGCTGAGGCGTTCCTTGCCGTCGGCCTCGGCATAGGTGTTCATGAGATCCCACTTGCCATATTTCATGGAGAGGCGGTCATAGGCCGCCACTTCGTAATCGTTGCGCAGCCAGATGGCATCCTTGGGGCAGGCCTCCTCGCACATGCCGCAGTAGATGCAGCGCAGCATATCGATGGAGAACTTGGCCGGACGCTTCTCCTCGAAGCCCTGGGTGATGTTCAGATCGCTGAATTCCTCCGCCTCGATGCTGATGCAGCGGGCGGGACAGGCCTCCTGGCACATGAAGCAGGCCACGCACTTGATGGCGCCGTCTTCGAACCGCTTCAGCTCATGGAGCCCGCGATAGCCTTCGGGGATCTCCTTCTTCATCTCGGGGTACTGGATGGTGTAGCGATTGGGGGTGGTGGTGAAGAGGTTCCTGATGAAGTGCCCGAAGGTGATCGACATCCCCTTCATCACCGGCCAGACATAGGTGCGGTCCAGCCAGGACAGCTCGACTTTCTTGACGATCACGCCCATCGCCCCCTCCTCAGTGGCCCTGGCTCATACGCCAGGCGTGGAAGACCAGGTTGGCCATGGACAATGGAAGCATTACTTTCCAGCCGAGGTGCATGAGCTGGTCGTAGCGGAAGCGCGGCAGCGTCCACCGGATCCAGACGAAGACCCATGCGAAGAACAACATCTTGAGCAGGAAACTGGCCACAGACAGCATGACCGTGGGGTTCTGCACGAAGGGCACCTGCCAGCCGCCGAAGTAGAGCGTGGCCACCAAGGCCGAGGCCGTCATCAGGTGCGAGTATTCGGCCAGGGCCAGCAGGCTGAACTTCATGCTGCCGTATTCGGTGTTGAAGCCGGCGACAATCTCGCTCTCGCCCTCGGCGAAGTCGAAGGGCAGGCGGTTCGTCTCGGCGAACATGCAGGTGAAGAAGACGATGAACCCGATGGGCTGGCGGACGATGTTCCAGGCCCAGGGGAGATGTCCCTGCGTCTTGATCACCTCCGCGGGATCGTAGCCGCCCGTGGTCATGAAGATGGTGACGACTGCCAGGCTCATGCCGATCTCGTAGCTCACCATGGCCGCCGAGGCCCGCATGCCGCCGAGGATCGACCACTTGTTGTTGCTGGACCAGGCGGCCAGCAGCACGCCGTAGACGGCCATGCCGCCGATGGCCATGGGGTAGAGTAGGCCCATGCCGTTGCCGGGATCCAGCACCGAGAGGTAGTAGGTCACGCCCCCGCTCTCGAAGCTCCTGCCGAAGGGGATGACCGCGAAGCCGATGAGGGCCGGCACGAAGGCCAGAAAGGGCGCCAGCCAGAAGAGGCCCTTGTTGGCATCCTCCGGGACAAGGTCCTCCTTGAAGAAGAACTTGATGCCGTCCGCCAGCAGCTGGGCGAGACCGATGATGCGGATCTTCCCGAAGATCGCCGCCCGGTTGGGGCCGATGCGGTCCTGGATCATGGCGGATCCCCGCCGCTCCACCCAGGTCCAGACCGAGGCCAGGAGCATGATGGCCGAGAAGACGATGACAACCTTGACCACCATCCAGAAGATGGCAGGGGTCATGTGAAGCAGGCTCGCGAGCTTATCCATGGGCGGCTTCCCGGCAGGGCCGCCTGCAGGGAGGCCCAACCCATCGAGCCTAGCAGAGCCCCGCCCTTGCGGACATGCAGGGAATCAACCCTGGAGGCGTCGATGCGACCTGGGTCACAGCTGGGGGCTCCGGCGCTCTCGCGCCCGAGTGAAAAAAAGCCTGAAAGTACTTGCGCGGCTATGCCGCGCCCTAACTAAATCGTGGGCGCAGCCCGCGATTTAGCATCCCTTCGCTTCAATCTTGCTCCAGCTGTCCTTCAACCCCACAGTGCGGTTGAAAACAGGTGCCCCAGCCCTGCTGTCCGCATCCACGCAGAAGTAGCCAGTCCTCTCGAACTGGAAGCGCTCTCCAGCCTGGGCAGAGGCGAGACTGGGCTCGATCCAGGCCTCGGTCAGGGTCTCCAGGCTCCCGGGGTTGAGGAGGGCCTTCCAGTCCTGGCCCTCGGGCACGCCCATGGGATCCTCCTGGGTGAAGAGGGGCTCATAGAGCCGCACTTCGGCCCTCACGGCATGGGTGGCGCTCACCCAGTGGAGGGTGCCCTTCACCTTGCGGCCATCCGGCGCATTGCCACCCCGGCTGGCGGGATCCCACTCGCAGCGCAGTTCCACCACGTTCCCGGCGGGGTCCTTGACCACTTCCCGGCAGGTGACGAGGCAGGCGCCGCGCAGGCGCACCTCGGCGCCCGGTGCCAGCCGGAACCACTTCCTGGGGGCCACTTCCCGGAAGTCGTCCTGGTCGATAAACAGGTCCCGGGTGAAGGACAGGCGCCGCGTGCCCATGGAGGCGTCCTCAGGATGGTTGGGCACTTCGACTTCGAAGGCCTCGCCCTCCGTCATGTTGGTGATGACCACTTTCAAGGGGCGCAGGACGGCCATGCGGCGGGGGGCCCGTTTCTCCAGGTCCTCGCGGATGCAGAACTCCAACAAACCTGCATCGGCCACCATGTCCCGCTTGGCCACGCCCACCTTCTCAGCAAAGGCCCGGATGGATTCAGGCGTGTAGCCCCGGCGACGCAGGCCGCAGAGGGTGGGCATGCGGGGATCGTCCCAGCCCCGCACGATGCCGTCCTGGACCAGCTGCAGCAGCCGGCGCTTGCTCATGACGGTGTAGGTCAGGTTGAGGCGCGCGAACTCGATCTGGCGCGGGAGCGGGCGCTGGAAAAACTTGCCTTCCCCATCCTGCTCCAGGAACCAGTCATAGAGGGGCCGGTGGTCTTCGAATTCCAGAGTGCAGATGGAGTGGGTGATGGTCTCGAGGGCGTCCGACACGCCGTGCGCATAATCGTACATGGGATAGATGCACCAGGTATCGCCAGTGCGGTGGTGGTGGGCCCGGCGGATGCGGTACATGAGCGGGTCCCGCAGGTTCATGTTGCCGCTCTGCATGTCGATCTTCGCCCGCAGCACCCGTGAACCATCCGGGAACTCGCCGGCCTTCATGCGCCGAAAGAGCTCCAGGTTCTCTTCAGGGCTGCGCTCCCGGTAAGGACTCGGCTTGCCGGGCGTGTGGAAGTTCCCGCGGTATTCCCGGATCTCCGCCTCGGTCAGGTCGCAGACGTAGGCCTTCCCCTGTTGGATGAGGTGTTCGGCGTAGTCGTACATGAAGGGGAAGTAATCGGAGGCGTAGTGCTCGCCCTTCCACTGGAATCCCAGCCAGTGGACGTCCTCGCGGATGGAGTCCACGTATTCCACGTCCTCCTTCACGGGGTTGGTGTCGTCGAAGCGCAGATTGGTGGCGCCGCCATAGGTGTTCGCCAGACCGAAGTTCAGACAGATGCTCTTGGCGTGGCCGATGTGCAGGTAGCCGTTGGGCTCCGGCGGGAACCGCGTGAGCACCCGGCCCCCGTGCTTCCCCAGGACGCGGTCCGCCTCGACGATCTCCTCGATGAAGTGGAGGCTTCGGGCTTCGGGAACGGGCAGTTCAGCAGGCATCAGGGCTCACAGGATCCAAACCTCCAAGATACCCGGGGGTTAAGCAGTTCAGGATCAAAAGCTGTAACCGCAGATGACGCAGATTCCTCAGATGAATCCAGCAGGCTTGAGCTATTATCTGCGCCAATCTGCGTCATCTGCGGTTAGATGCTTTCCCAATCTGTTTGACCATTACCCTAGGCCGCCCGCCACCTGGGTGGCTCGCTCGATGCCACGGGCGACGACGGAGCGGATGCGGCCGTCCTCCAGGACCATCAGTCCAGCGATGGTGCAGCCCGCCGGTGTGGTGACCTCGTCCTTGAGGGCGGCAGGGTGCCGACCCGTCTCGAGCACCATGGACGCGGCCCCCAGTGTCATCTGGGCTGCCAACTCCACGGCCACGGCCCGGGGCAGGCCGCACTGGACGCCACCCTCCGCCAGGGATTCCAGGATCACGAACATGAAGGCCGGGCCGCTGGCACTGAGGCCGGTCACCGCGTCCATGTGCTTCTCGTCCAGATCCATGACCCTGCCCAGGGGCTCAAAGAGCGTTCGGGCCTGGGCCAGCTGGGCCTCCGTGACTCCCGGGCCCGCCGCCAGCACGGTCATTCCCCGCCGGATGGAGCAGGGCGTATTGGGCATGGCCCGCACCAGAGGCGTGCCTGCCGGCGTGTGGGTCACGAGGAAATCGAGCGTGATGCCCGCGGCGATGGACACCACCAGGGGGCGGTGCTCCAACGCCCCCGCCGCCGTCAGACCGGCCAGCAGACCTTTGATCTCATTCGGTTTGACACAGAGCAGCACCACCTCGGCGGCCTTGGCGGCAGCCTCCACCCCGGCCGAAAGCCGGATGCCGAGGACCTCGGCCCTGGCCTTCATGGCCGCCGGATGCAAGTCGACCGCATGGATGAGAGTGGCGGGATAGCCTGAGGCTTCCACTAGGCCGGCGCTGATGGACTGACCCATGGTGCCGAAGCCGAGAATGGCGAGTTTGGGATGTTGAGTCATGCGCGCTCCCTTGGACGAAATCTCTTCCGATAGTTTGAGGCTACTGGTCGCGGCTCTGCCCCAGGGTCCACCAGGCGCAGGCTTCCAGGTCCGAGACAACGAAGCCCTGGCGCATCTCAGAGATGCGCTGGAACTGAGTGTCAACGGCCGTGTGAAAGCCCGTGGTGATCTCGCCTGGGCCGGACCTCACGCCGAAAAAGAAATCAGACTGTTCAAGGCCAAGGCGGAGGAGCGTCTCCTGGAGGGCCTCCCGGTGGTCCAGGCCCTCGGGAATGCCCTGGATCACCTGGACGGTTTCATCGGCGATGATCGTGGGCGCATAGGCCGCCGTGCCCTGGTCTTCCAGCACGGCGAGAGTGAGCTGGGTAAATTCCTGGAGGTCCATCACAACCACCTCTGGAGACGTGCCGCCACCTCGTCCCGCCCCACCAGCATGAGCGTGTCGTAGATGCCGGGGCTGACAGGCCGCCCGCAGAGGGCCACACGGAGGGCCTGGGCCAGATCCTTGGTCTTGAGGCCATGCTTCTCCAGGATGGCGGTGAAGGCAGCCTCTAGGGCTTCGTGTCTGTAGTCGATGAGGTCGTTTACTTCACGCAGGGCGGGCTTGACCGCCGGTGTCATGAACTTCTCCACGGCCTTCTCGTCGAAGGCGGCGGGGGGCTCGAAGGCGAAACGCAGGGCCTCGGCCATTTCGGCAAGGGACTTGCCCTTCTGGGTTGCAGTGATGGCCATCTCCCTCCACGCCGCAGGCTTTCTGTCCCACAAGTCAGGCATGAAAGGCCTGAGCTGTGGCTCCAGGGTCTCCCACGAAGCGCGCTGAATGAGCTTCTGGTTCAGCCACTGGAGTTTGTCCATGTCGAAGCGGGCGGCGCTCTTCTGGCAGTCCGCCAGATCGAAGAGCTGGATCATCTGCTCGTCCGTGAGCAGTTCTTCCTCGGCAGTTTCCACGGCCCGGCCATCGATCTTCGGCGTCCAGGATAGCCTCGCCAGTGCCAACCGCACGGCGGAAGGCAGCAGGCCCATGGCCTGGTACTCGGTGATGCTGGTGGCGCCATGGCGTTTGCTGAGCTTGGTGCCGTCGGCGCCCAGGATCATGGGCACATGGGCGAAGGCCGGCAGGGCGGTGCCGAAGGCCGCGAAGAGCGGGATCTGCTTGGGGGTGTTGTTCAGGTGGTCGTCGCCCCGGATCACGTGGGTCACTTCCATGTCGGTGTCGTCGACCACCACACAGAAGTTGTAGGTGGGCACGCCGATGTCGCCGGGGCCTTCACCGGTGCGGGCGATGATCCAGTCGTCCAGGCTGTCCGCCGGGAAGCGGGTGTCGCCCTTGATAAGGTCGGCCACTACGATGTCACCGTCCTCGGGCATGCGGAAGCGGATAGCGGCGGGCTGGCTGGCATCGTGCTGGGCTTCGGCGCAACCCTTGCCGCGGTCCATCCCCCGGTTGTACTGGAAGACCTTTCCCGCGGCTTCGACCGTCTTCCGGCGCGCCTCGATGGCCTCCCGGGAGCAGCGGCAGCGGTAGGCCAGGCCCCGGTCAAGCAGGTCCTGGATCTTGGCCCGGTAGAGGTCCATGCGCTGCATCTGGCGGTAGGGGCCGTGGGGGCCCTTCCAGCTTCCGGGATCACCCAGCACGGGGCCCTCGTCCCAGTCCAGGCCGCACCAGGCCATGCCGTCCTCGATGATGCGGATGTTGTCGTCAGTGCTACGGGAGAGATCCGTATCCTCGATGCGCAGAATGAAACGCCCCCCGTGCCGACGGGCGAAGAGCCAGCAGAACAGGGCCGTACGCACCCCGCCGATGTGCAGCATGCCGGTGGGGGATGGGGCGAAGCGGGTGACGACCTGGCGGGACATGGATGGGCCTCGACTACGAATGTTCCAGTGTGCCTCAATTAACCTTCAGGCCCCAGGCTCCAGGCCCCAGGCCCCAGGGAGGCCCCGCCTTCCTGAAGCCTGAAACCTGAAGCCTGGAGCCCTACTTGATATAAAGCTTCAACCGGATCTCCACCGGGGAATCACCACTGAAGAGGCTGCGATCCAGCACCACGGGGACTTCGACTACGCTGCTGTGGGGCATGTGAGTGGGTGAGACGGCATGGGCAGCCTGGCCGGATTCGGCGGGAATCTCGTCGATCTCCTCGAGCAGTTCCCCAGCTGAAAGCTCCTCGACCTCGAGCGGTTTGGTGGATTGCGTCACGGGTGGTGGTGGTGGTGGCGGCGGGGTTCCACCCAGGAACGCTGGCGGCTCTTCCACAACGCCGCCTCCGTACCGCTCAGCCAGGCTCTTGAGCACCAGCTTGGCCACCCCGGTGAGCGTCTCCTTGACGCCTTGACCACGCAGGGCACAGGCTTCGAAAGTGGGTGCGCCAAAGAGGTTGATCTCCCGATTCAGCGTTTCCACGGGCAGGGCATTCGGCGTATCGCGCTTGTTCCACTGGATCACGTGGGGAATCTTTTCCAGGTCCGTGCCCTGATCCTTGAGGTTGACGATCAGATTCTGGAAGCTCTCCTTGTTGCTCTCCATGGCAGGAGCCTGGGAATCGGCCACGAATACCACCGCGTCGGCGCCCCGCAGGACCAGCTTGCGCGTGGCGTCATAGAAGACCTGGCCCGGCACGGTGTAGAGCTGGATCCGGGTCTTCATGCCCCGGATGGTGCCGAGTTCGATGGGCAGGAAGTCGAAGAAGAGGGTGCGGTCCGTCTGGGTGGCCAGGGACAGCATCTTGCCGCGTCCGTCGCCAGGCAGGGTGTCATAGACATGCTGGAGATTGGTGGTCTTCCCGCACAGACCGGGGCCGTAGTAGACGATCTTGGCCGTCAGCTCTTTGGTGGCCGCATTGAAAAGCACCATACCTGCACCTTCGTGTCTTTGGGGAAGATTGGCTGGTCCGCCTCGACCCGTCAAGAAAGAACCGAGATCCGCAGGCTATCCCGGTATGGCAGGGATGCGCTACACTTCCGCCCATCCTATCTCCCCGAGGGTTCTCATGGCCAAATTGCTGGTGCACGAAAGCACGGGTGTCCGCGAGTTCGAAATCATCGATAACGAAGTCCATATGGGCCGGGAACTGGACAACACCCTGCGCCTGCCGGACCCCAGCATGAGCCGGCACCATTGCGTGGTCCGCAAGGTGGGTGACGGCTTCGAGATCCAGGACCTCCAGAGCAGCAATGGCGTACTGGTGAACGGCAATCGGGTGCAGTCCTCCCCCCTGCGCGATGGCGACCGCATCACGCTGGGCCAGGTACAGCTCACCTTCCAGGATCCCCGTCCCGAAGCCAGCCCCACCATGGCCATCAGCGTCCAGGGTTCCCCTGTGGTCCCGAGCGGCACGGTGCGCATGTCAGCCGACGAGCTGGCGGCCATCCACACGGGCAAGCCCCCCGCCGAGTCTGGACCCAAGGGCGTTGATCAGGACCAGCTGGCCACCGGTCCCATGGCCGCCGCCCCTGCCCGGCCTGTGGCTCCCCCCGTGGCCCCGCCCCCAGCACCCAGGACCACACCTGCCGTGGCCCCCTATAGCGGCCCGGTCCCTGCCTTCCTTCTGGCCTACCTGCCCCCCGTGCCCGATGACGCCCTTCCAACGGGCGAGCGTGGAGACTTCCTCTCCCGCCTCCTGGCGGTGCTCATCGATTGGGCCGTCATCTTGGTGGTCCAGATCATCCTGGGCATGATTCCCTTCCTGGGCTGCCTCATCTCGCCCTTGGTCGGACTGGCCTACACAGTCTTCCTCTACTACTGCCTAGTAGCCTTCCGAGGGTCCATAGGCAAGAAGGTCTTGAAACTTCGCGTGGTCCCCGAGGCCAACCCGTCTGGCAACATTGACGCTTCCCAAGCGGTGCTCCGGTTTGTGGGGCATCTGGTTAATGGCATCCTGTTGGGCCTGCCCTACCTGATGATTCTCGGTTCGGAACGCAAGGGTCTCCAGGATATCTTCTCGAAATCGGTCTGCATCAAGGTCGATCGCTGATGCCGACTTGAATCCGCAACTGGCGCCCGCCCTGCGGGCGCCAGTTGCATAGGAGGTCCCGTGATCCTCACCGGCAGGCAGATCCTTGCGGCGAAGGCCGAGGGCCGCATCCGCATCGATCCCTGGTCGGATGCCCAACTGAACCCCAACAGCTACAACCTGCGCCGGGGCGAGGACCTGGCGGTCGAGGTGTTTGAGGCGCAGATGGTCTTCGATCTGCCGGGCATCCTCGAGCCGATCGATCTGCATGTTGCTGTCGGTGCCCAGCGCCACGCCGACTTGTCGGGTGAAGAGAGTGTCCGCGGGCACGATGCCGTCGCCCAAGTTGCGCTCGGTCGTCGGGCACGCGCAGACCTGCGCTCC
>CAIQPH010000041.1 GCA_903873655.1 uncultured Holophagaceae bacterium
AGGTCGTACTTGTCCTTCAGGCCAGGATAGGCCCCGAAGCTGATGGCCGTGACATCGTAGCGGGCCTCGGCAGCCTCGGCGTTGAGCTGCTCGATGTCCTTGCGGATAAACTCGATCTCGAAGCCTTCGGGATCCATCCAGCCCAGCGCCAGGGGGGCCATCATGTAGGCGTCATCGGAATCGGGGCTGTGGGCGATGGTGAGCTTCATAGTGGTCCTCCCCACCAGTTCAGCACAGTTTCAGAGAAGGAGGGCCGGATCGCCGGCGGGCTAAGGAGGCTCTTTCTGGTCAGCGGGGGCTCCTGCCCTGTCGAACTGTAAACCTGACCCAGATTCCGTCCGGCTCCTAAACCCTCCTGTCCTATGCTTCGTGAACTGAGTGTCCCTGCCACCCATGGAGAAGCCATGCAAAAATATGATCTGCTTGCAAGAATCGCCTTAGGAGCCATGGCATTGGTCATGCCGGCCACGGCCCAGGAGGCAGCCAAGCCGGGCTCGACCGTGGCAAAGACGGCCAAGGCCGAATACGGCACCTTCGGCTTCGACATGGCCGGCATGGACCGCACGGTCGCGCCCGGGGATGATTTCGGCCAATACGCCAGCGGGACCTACCTGAAGAGCCTGGTCATCCCCGCGGACCGGCCCAACTTTGGGATGTTCACCAAGCTCCGCGACCTCAGCCAGGAACGGACAAAACTCATCGTGGAGGCCGCCGCGGCCAGCAAGGACGCCAAGCCTGGCTCCGAGGCGCAGAAGGTCGGCGACTTCTATGCCAGCTATCTGGACGAAACCGCCATCGAGGCCAAGGGCCTGGCGCCCCTGAAGCCCCATCTGGACGCCATCACCGCCATCGCGGACCGGGCCCAGCTTGCCAGGGCCTTCGGCTTGGCCGACCGCTTGGGCATGGACACGCCGCTGGGCGTCGGACCGATGCAGGACCTGAAGAACCCGGATGTCTATGCGGTTTACGTCGGCCAGGGCGGCCTCGGATTGCCGGACCGGGATTACTACCTTGACACGAAGAATCCCAAGTTCGCCGAGATCCGCGAAAAGTACCTGACCCACATTGCCACCCTGCTCCGCCTGGCAGGACTCGGGAACCCGGAGGCCCGGGCCAAGGAGATCTTCGCGCTGGAGGTGAAGCTGGCCGAAATCCACTGGTCCAAGGTGGAGGAGCGGCAGATCGAGAAGCTCTACAACCCCGTCAGGCGCGCCGACCTCGACACTGCCTACCCCGGCGTGGACTGGGCGGCGCTGCTCACGGCGACGGGCGTGCAGGATCAGAAGGAACTGATCATCGCCCATCCCAGCGCCATCATCGGAACCGGGAAACTGCTCCAGAGCCAGCCCCTGGAGACCTGGAAGGACTACCTGCTCTTCCACACCCTGAAGAGTGCCGCGCCCCTCTTGCCCAAAGCCTTCGTCGATGAGAACTTCGCCTTCAGCGGCACTGTTCTTTCCGGCCAGCCCGAGAACCAGCCCCGGTGGAAGCGAGGGGTGGATACCACCACCCGCTCCCTGGGTGAGGCCGTGGGCAAGCGCTACGTGTCGAAGTACTTCCCGCCTGAAGCCAAGGCGCAGGCAGACCTGCTGGTGAAGAACATCATCAGCGCCATGGACCAGAGGCTTGCCAACCTCACCTGGATGGATCCCAAGACCAAGACCGAAGCTCGGGCCAAACTGGCCAAGTTCACCCCCAAGATCGGCTATCCAAACAAGTGGCGGGACTATTCCAAACTGGAAGTCCGGCGCGGGGACGCCCTGGGCAACGCCCTGCGGGCGGCTGCCTTCGATTACCAGCGGGAATTGGACAAGATCGGCAAGCCCATCGATCGCACGGAGTGGGGCATGACCCCCATGACGGTCAACGCTTATGCGAACCCCCTGTGGAACGAGATCGTCTTCCCGGCCGCGATCCTGCAGCCGCCGTTCTTCGACCCCAATGCAGATGGCGCCGTGAACTACGGAGGCATCGGCGTGGTCATCGGCCATGAGATCAGCCACCACTTCGACGACCAGGGCCGCAAGTTCGACAAGGAAGGAAAACTAGCCGACTGGTGGACGCCGGAGGATGTGAAGCGGTTCACAGCCCTCACCGACCAGGTGGTGAAGCAGTATGCCGCCTACGAACCCCTGCCGGGCACCCACGTGAACGGGGAGCTGACCCTGGGCGAGAACATGGCGGACCTGGCCGGAGCCAATGTCGCCTTCGACGCCTACCACAAGTCCCTGGAGGGCAAGTCCGCCAAGGTCATCGACGGTTTCACCGGAGACCAGCGGTTCTTCCTCGGCTTCGCCCAGGTATGGCGCATCAAGTACCGCGACGCGGCCCTGCTGCAGGGAGTGACCACCGACCCGCACACGCCTGGCCATCTGCGGCCCAATGTGGTGCGCAATCTGGATGCCTGGTACACAACGTTCGAAGTGCAACCGGGCCAGAAGCTCTACCTGGCTCCCGAGGCGCGGATCAAAGTCTGGTAGGAACCCTTCATTGAGAGTGCATTGATTCTGGCGGTTCCAGGTCCGGCACCGGACGGATGGAACCGCCAGGAGGGTACTTGGCCCTTCAGCTGATCGCCTCTGGATTCCTCGCCGCGAGCTTGCCCTTCACGCGCTCCACGGCTTTGGCGGCCAGCGCGTAGCGGGGGTTTTCCTCCAGGGCGTGGCGGAAATGTTCCAGCGCCTTGTCCAGCTGCCCCTTGGCCTCGAAGACGCGGCCCAGGTTGAAGTGGGGGAAGCAGTAGCTCTCGTACCGTTTCGCCTTGAGAGCCATGCGCAGCCAGGGGATCGCCTCGTCGGGTTCGCCCTGCTCCAGGTAGTAGGCGCCGATGTCATTGTAGGGATTGCCGAACTCGGGATCCAAGTCGATGGCGCGGTGGCAGTCCTCGATGGCCGCGTTGTATTCCTTCTGGAAGGAGCGGGCCCAGCCGCGGAAGGTATAGGCCTCCGCCGTGGGGCAGATCCCGATGGACTTGGTGTAGAGGCTGATGGCCTTCTCCACTTCGTTCTTCATATGGAGCTGATAGGCCTTCCCGACCCACTCCATGGCCTCCTGACGCTTGTCCTGGCGATCCTGCTCGTCGCTGCTCATGGAACCTTCCTCGCGGGCCCAGGATAAAACCTTCGGGGCCGCTGGGCCACCATCCCTTCTATTCTGGAGCCATGACCACTGATCTGCCAGGTTCCTACTGCCAGAATTGCCTTTCCTGGAATCCCGGGGAACGGGAAACGTGCCTCAAATGCGGCACGAGACTGCTCATCCTGGCCGGAGATCAGGCCTGGGAAGAGGAGCCCGAAGATACCGACGGCGGCGAGGACCTGGAAGAGCACCTGCTGGAACGCATCACCGGGCTCGAGGAGACCCTTCGCCGGGTCGAGACCTACCTGGAGACCGTCTCGGACCAGCTGGGCAAGCTGGAGCGCAGCGAGGTCATGCTGCGCAACGGCCTCATGGCCCTGGTCCAGGAGATGGAGCACAACCGCCAGCTGGATGCCCACGCCTTTTCGGAACGCTGGGAGAACCTGGTCGAGGAGAACCTACACCTCATCAGTGCCCGGGAACTGTTCACCCGCTACCGGGCCCGGATCCTGCCCATCGCCCGGCCCAAGTCCATGTCCCAGCTCAAGCGGGCCCTGCTGGAGACCACGGCCCTGCTGGAAGCCGCCGACCTGCCGGGTGCGGCCCAGCGTCTGGGTCAGGCCCTGCCACTGGATCCCAAGAACTACGAGCTCCTCTTCACGGCAGCCTCGCTGCATGAAGCCTCCCAGAATTTCGAGGAGGCCGAAGTCCTCGCCCGGAAGGTCGTGGCCCTGAGCCCCCGGCACTTTGAGGCCTGGATGCTCCTGGGCAAGCTCCTCCAGGAACTGCCCGAGCACGCGGACCAAGCCATCGAGGCGCTCCATCAGGCGTCCGATCTGCGCCCGGAAGATCCGGAACCCCGCATGATGCTCGCGGAGCTGCTCCTCGACCAGGAGGACTTGCAGGGGGCCCTGGAAGCCGCCCAGGAGGCCGTGGCCCGGCGCAAGGATGGCGAGACCCTGCTGCTGCTGGGACAGGTCCACCTGGCCCGGGGCGAGAGCGCCATGGCTGTGCCCGCCCTAAAGGAGGCCAGCGCCTACCTGCCGGGCGACCTGCATGTGCGCGAAGCCCTGGCCGAGGCCTACCTGCTGCAGGAGGAGCGCCCCAAAGCCTTCGCCATTCTCCAGGAGCTGCTGCTGCAGAACCCCGGAGATCCCCATCTTCTGTTGATGGTGGACGCGGAGAATCATCTCCAACTAAGGGAGGCCCGGGACGGCAAAGCCGGCACCCAGCTGATGCTCGACGAAGTAGAAGCCCTCCTGGACGAGACCCAGACCGAAGGCGCCGAGGTGCTGCTCAAGCGCGTGCGCCGCAAGGGCCGGAGCCAACGCTCCGACTGGCTGGACCTTCGCCTGGCCTTCATGAAGAACCCCGAGAAGCAGATCCGGGCCGCCCTGGCGTTCGCCTGCTCGGAGCGCCACCCCAGGCTCTGTTTCCTGGCCCTGCGCCTGGTCCTCGAGCATCTGATGGAACAGAAGCGCGACCCTGAGATCACACGGGCCCTGGACGCCTACCTCACCCGCCATCCCAAGAGTACCGGCGCCTGGGAGGCGGCCCTCATGCGCTTGGCCTACCGTCTGATGAACGGCCAGATCACGGAACAGGACCTGAACGAAGCCCGCCGCCTTCATGCCCACCCCCTGCCGGGTCTCGAACCTCGGGCCCGGACCCTCCTGGGGCAGTACCTGCTGGCCCTCAAGCGCCACCAGGACGTGGTGGACCTGCTCGATCCCCTCCTCGAAAAAGAGCCCACCCTCATCAACCACTTCCAGCTCGGCGCCGCCCTGGCCGGCCTGGGCGAGCGCGAGCAGGCCAGGATCCTGCTCAAGGCCGGCCTGGAAGCCGATGCCGGCGACCTCAATGAAACTCAGGCCAAGGGTGTCAGGTCCCAGATCCAGGGTCTCCTGAAGGAATTGGACGAGCCCAGCCAGGCGTGACCAGGGCCACCGTTTATTAAGTTGACAATTTTGGTCGAGATTCCAGAATGGACTCGGGAGATGGCGATGAGTTCCACCTTGAACGTGGTCACCAGCCAGGAATACAAGTACGGCTTCGTGACCGATATCGAGGCGGACAGCGTCGCGCCCGGCCTGAGCGAGGATGTGATCCGCTTCATTTCTGCCAAGAAGGGCGAACCTGATTGGCTGCTTGAGTTCCGCCTCAAGGCCTACCGTCACTGGCTGACTATGACCGAGCCGGACTGGGCCAAGGTCCACTACCAGAAGCCCGACTTCCAGAAGATCGTCTACTACAGCGCGCCCAAGGCCAAGACCCCGAAGTACGCTTCCATGGACGAGGTGGATCCGGAGTTGAAGCGCACCTTCGAGAAGCTGGGCGTACCCATCCACGAGCAGGCCGCCCTGGCGGGCGTGGCTGTGGACGTGGTCTTCGACTCTGTCAGCGTGACCACGACCTACAAGGAGAAGCTGGCCACGGTCGGCATCATCTTCTGCAGCTTCAGCGAGGCCGTGAAGGAACACCCGGAACTGATCAGGAAGTACCTGGGCAGTGTGGTGCCCTCCGCCGACAACTTCTACGCTGCCCTCAACAGCGCGGTGTTCACGGACGGCAGCTTCGTCTTCATCCCCAAGGGTGTCACCTGCCCCATGGACCTGAGCACCTACTTCCGCATCAACAACAAGGAATCGGGCCAGTTCGAGCGCACCCTCATCGTGGCCGAGGCAGGCGCCAGCGTGAGCTACCTGGAGGGCTGCACTGCCCCCCAATTCGACGTCAACCAGCTCCATGCGGCGGTGGTGGAACTGGTGGCGCTGGATCATGCCACCATCAAGTACAGCACCGTGCAGAACTGGTATGCCGGCGACAAGAACGGCGTGGGCGGCATCTTCAACTTCGTCACCAAGCGCGGCCTCTGCAAGGGCAAAGGCTCGCACATCAGCTGGACCCAGGTGGAGACCGGCAGCGCCATCACCTGGAAGTACCCCAGCTGCATCCTGCTGGGCGACGA
>CAIQPH010000042.1 GCA_903873655.1 uncultured Holophagaceae bacterium
CCTTCGGCCATCGCGTCCTCCATGGTTGGTGGTTTTGAACGCGATCAACCTACCGGACTCGGTGGCCACCTTCTACTTCAAGCCGCCCAGCCGGACTTACAGACACTTTTATACACAACCCCTTCGAGTGGGTGAGAGGAAGAAGAACCGGGCCGAAGTCATCCATCTGGCCACGGGTTTCCTGGTCGGCTATCCCCCCTGCCCGCACATTCGTCAGTTCAAATCTTTCATCGAATCGGTCTACGGCCTTCCCGTGATGATCGGCACGCACCCCATCCCTCAAAAATACATGGATGCCCGTGGGAATCTGCCCTTCTGGGAGGATCTGAATATTCCAGAACTAGCCAAACCACTCCTGGAAGAGGCTTGCGAGATCAAGGTTGCCTACAACTGAACTTGGTGCCTGGCTTGAGATCTAGTTCATTTCGAAGTCAACAACCCCAGTTTTACAGCACCCAATCCGATCGACCCTACCAGCAACCAGAGCACCAGTCCCTGCATGAAGGGGCGTACGCCTACGCTTCGCAGTGCCTCACGATTGAGCCCCGCGCCAATGAGGAAGAGGGTCAGCACCAGCATCCGGCGGGCGACGACAGCGATCAGATGTCCGGGCGCGCGAAGCACAGGCACGAAGGTGACCAGGGCGGCCATGGCCAGGAAACCCGCGATGAACCAGGGCTTCTTCACAGGTGTGACGTCGGCAGAGACCTCACCGCGCCGGGCCACCATCCAGCCGATGCCCAAGGTCAGCGGCACGATCCAGAGTGCACGCGCCAGTTTGACGGTCGTGGCAACTTCCAGCGCCCGGGGTCCATAGGCAAGGCCGGCACCCACGACAGAACTGGTGTCATGGATGGCCAGGGCCGACCAGAGGCCGAAGGCCTCCTGGCCCAGGCCCACCGCATGGCCGATGGGTGGAAAGATCACCAGGGCGACCGCGTTGAGCAGGAACACGGTCGCCAGGGCGACGGAGATTTCGTGTTCCTTCGCACGGAGCACCGGCGCCACAGCGGCGATGGCACTGCCACCGCAGATGGCCGTGCCCACGGAGATCAGCAGGCCCGCGTCACGCTCAACCTTCATGAGACGTGCAAGCCACCAGCCCAGGGCCAGGACCAGCACAATGCTGATCGCCGTATAACCGAGGCCATGCAACCCCGCCTTCGCCACCGCCCGCAAGTTCATGTCCGCACCCAGGCCGACCACTGCGAGCGGGAGGAGCCGGTGGGTCCAGGTGCGTGTCAGGCTCTGCCATGGATTGCCCATTATCAATGCAATCAGCGCCCCGCTCACCAGCGCGGCAGCGGCCGGCGTGCTAGGAGCCAGGGCGAACCCGGCACCTAGTAAGAGGAGCAACGCCGCTGCGTAATTCATGCGTCCTGGGATGAGAGTGGGCCTTGCGTCGTCATAAGCTGGCGGAGAAACGCTCAGGCATTTGGACAGCTACAACTTCCCCACGAACGGTGATCCTACCATCGACGGATACGGTGGCTTCAACCACCACCCGCCTGCCCTTGATCTCCTTCACCCGGCCGCGGATCTCCAGTTCAACGCCCAAAGGAGTCGGAGCCAGATAGTCCACATGCAGCGACGCCGTCACAAAACGGTAGGCCGGCAGGCTGTCCATGGGCCGCCCGTCCTTCTTGTACATGGCCGCCGCTGCGGTTCCGGTGCCGTGGCAATCCACGAGGGACGCCAGAAGCCCACCGTACACATAGCCAGGGATGGCGGTGTGCTCGGGGCGCGGTTGGAAGCGGGTGACCGATTCCTCACCTTCCCAATAGGTTCGAATCCTCAGTCCCCGTTCATTCAGGCGGCCGCACCCATAGCAATGGGAGACGTTCTCTGGATAGAAATCCTGGAATGCCTTGGTCGGCATGAATCCCCCATGATGCGAGTTCAGAATAAATGGTCGCTCTTCAGCCCAGGTTCCCTATTCACCGTCTTCGCTCTGCATGGCGGCTTCACAAGCAAGCGGAACGGTATGGGTTCCTTTCCACATGGCATAGCGACGGTAGCCTCCCGAGAGGTTGCGTACTTTGAACCCATGCTGGGTCAGCATGCGTGCGGCAATATAGCCCCTGAGGCCCACCTGGCAAAACACCAGCAGCTCCTTATCCCTGGGGATCGCTGACAACTGGCCGCGCAACTCATCTACTGGGAGGCAGATGGATCCCGGAATGGAGCCTTGGGCATGTTCGCGGAGCGTTCGGACATCCATCAGCACTCGGGTGTCTTTGAGGTTCGCCAAGTCCTCGGGCTCCCAGAGTTCAACATCCTCGCGGCACACATTTGCAGCCACGAACCCTGCCATGTTCACGGGGTCCTTGGCGCTGCCGTAGGGTGGGGCGTAGCAAAGTTCAAGATCCTCCAGGTCATAGACAGTAAGGCCTGCCCGCTGGGCTACCGCGATCACGTCGATCCGCTTATCGACACCCGCCATGCCCACGGCCTGGGCCCCAAGGATGCGGCCGTCTTCCGGAGCGAATAGAAGTTTCAAGGTGATGGGATGAGCTCCTGGATAGTAGGTGGCGTGGTCAGCTGGATAGATGTAGATGCG
Organism: uncultured Holophagaceae bacterium; assembly: GCA_903873655.1. Lineage (GTDB taxonomy): Bacteria > Acidobacteriota > Holophagae > Holophagales > Holophagaceae > Geothrix. The sequence goes on from CAIQPH010000042.1 coordinate 2,561, forward strand.
GCGATATGACATGCCCTTCCGCTTGATCGCGCTCTCGGAAAGACCTGTCATGGCGAAGCTGAGATCGAATACCTTGCAGATGGAGGTGCCCTGAGTGGCCTTGTATCGGCTGTCCCGGCCCAAAATCACCTCCGCCGCAATCCTTCCCTGACGGTTGGCAGGGCCTGCCAATGGGATGAGCGAAGGGTCTCCGCTCACGAACTCACGGACTTCCACCGCGTCCCCCACGGCATAAATGCCAGCCTGGCTTGTGCGCATCTGGTCATCGACCAGGATGCCCCCAGAAGGCCCAATGGCCAGCCCCGCATCCCTTGCCAGGCGGGTTTCAGGTCTCACTCCCACACTCATCACCGCCAGATCACAAGGGATTCTGTCTCCGTCATCCAGCGTGGCAATCAACCCTTCGCCCTCTTTCTCAAAGGACAAAACGGTTCGCTCCAGACGCAGATCCACTCCTTGTCGCCTCAATTCCTCATGCAGGGGGAAAGTCATCTCCACATCCGCCACTCCCAGGACATGCGGGAGACGCTCCACAAGAGCAACTTCCAGCCCACGGTGGCGCAACTGCTCTGCCAGTTCCAGACCGATGTAGCCAGCACCGACTACGAGTGCCCGGCCTATGCCAGCCTTCGATACCGTAGCCAGGATGGCATCCATGTCTCCCATGTTCCGGAGCGTGAAGACTCGCTCATGCTGGGCACCGGGGAGCGGAGGTCTGATGGCCTCTGCACCGGGGCTCAGGATCAGAGCGTCATAGGGCTCCCGGAGTTCCTGGCCAGTCTTGAGATTCCGGGCCAACACCTGCCGTGAGGCCACATCGATGGAGACGACTTCCGTGTTCACGCGCACATCGATCTCAAAACGCGCCTTCAGGCTCGCAGGTGTCTGGAGCAATAGGCGCGAACGGTCGGTGATGACTCCGCCGATGTGATAGGGCAATCCGCAATTCGCGAAGGAGACGTATGGGCCACGCTCAAAGACCACGATGTTCGCTTTTTCAGAGAGCCTTCTGACGCGTGCGGCGGCGCTGGCACCGCCAGCAACGCCACCCACGATTACGATTCGAGGGGCACCAGACATGAGGTCCTTTCAGAGGGAGGGTCGCCTTCGTGAGTGAAGACCGCTAGCCCCTTGCGAAAGGGCATGAACCCCCGGCACATGGGGAACTCGGCGCGTAACTGGACTCTTGGGCCCCAGCGGTGGCAACGGCCACGATGGACAACTGACGTCTCATCCCGAATGCCTTACCGCAATCCGGGCAGCCATGGGCGTCAGGGGCGGAGATTCCTTCGAGTTTTTCTTCCTTCGCTCCGCAGGTCTGACATTTGTACTCATAGATCGGCATATTTCCCTCTCGATTGCCTGTTGAGATTTCCGAACTGAGCGACGGCCAAATTCTGAACCTGGCCCCCAAGGAGTCCTGGGGCTACTTCCTCATGAGCCATGCTTTTAGGTCAGCCCCAGACGCGAAGGCTCCCACATGGCGCTTGAGTTCCTGACCTTTGCCATCCAGGACCAGCAACGTGGGGTAACCCTCGACTCGGAAGTGCTCCGCGACCTTCATGTTTTCAGGCAGAGGCAGCCGGTGTCTTGTTTCCGTCATCAGGGAGACAGATACATACCCTGCAAGCGCCTTCTGGGCATCGATCGAAGGGAATACATTGTTCCTGAGATGCTGGCAAGGCGGACACCACTCGGCCCAGATGTCCACGAACAGGGGTTTGCCCTCTCTTAATGCTCGCTTCTGGGCTGAACCAAGGTCGTGCTCCCAGGTCACTGGACTCTGAGCAAGCGCCGAAACAGAGGCGACAAGGATGGCTGCGATCATTCTCATGAGTTCCCCCCAGGCTGACCGTGTTCGAGTCACGGCAAAGTAAATACTTACATATACCTATATGGTTAACAAATGTTTTTTATAAGTCACACCATTTTTTCACTTCGGTAGCGCCAAAGGGCCCTTCGACTAATCGGCGCCCTGTAATTCAACTTCCGCACATCGATTCAGGGAGATCTTTGAGTCGAATGAAAAAGGGTTTAGTTAGCCAAGCTATCATGTTAATATAATTACTTAGGAATTTTAAAATCAACTGCTCTACTGCTGCAATTCAGGCGTGTAGCCGAATTGGAACAAATCTACACAGGACTTCGGGTCGCTGGTCCTTGCACATATTGGGCCTCAGGCCCGAAACGGAGGCACAGATGGAGAGTCAGGTTTATCGAGTCCAGGGTATGACCTGTGGCGGGTGCGCGAAGCACGTTGAGAAAGCCCTGCGTTCCGTGGCGGGGGTGACTGGCGTGGCAATGGATGTGTCCAAGGGGACAGCCACCGTCGAGGGCACGGCGGCCTTCGAAGATATGGCCGCATGCGTGGCTGCGGCAGGCTATGAGATAGTCAGACCCGCCTAGGCAACGACGGAGGTTGGGTGAGCAAGCAGACCTACACGGTCTCAGGCATGACTTGCGCGGCCTGTGTCCGGCATGTGGAAAAGGCGCTCACCTCGACCCCGGGCGTTACAACCGCAGCGGTCAATCTGGCCACCTCCACCGTCTCTATCGAAGGCACGGCTTCCTTTGCGGCCATGGCTCGACAAGTAGATGATGCAGGCTATGGGCTGGTCCGCATCAAACTGGAGGCCACCGGTGGTGCGGTCGATGAACTAGCGCCTGCCTTGCGCCGAATGATCTTCGCATTAGCCCTGACCGCACCCATGCTGGCCACGATGATTCCAGGGCTGGGCTGGCATCTTCAGGGATGGGTGCAGGCACTCCTGGCTACGCCGGTGGTCTTCGGAGCGGGCTTGGGCTTCTTCAGGAGGGCCTGGAAACAGGCACTGCATGGCCAGGCCTCTATGGATACCCTCATCGCGCTCGGATCAGGCATCGCCTGGGCCTTCGCCATGGGTGAGTGGTGGAACAGTGCACATCATCTCAGCTTTGAGACCGCTGCGGCTCTGGTGGCTTTTCTACTGACGGGGAAATACCTGGAGGCACGGGCCAAGTCTCGCGCCACGGATGCACTAACGGCCCTCCTGTCATTAGCCCCGCCCACGGCCCTGCGGATCGAACTGGATGGATCCGTGTTCGAAGTACCAGTGTCAGAGTTGCATCCCGGTGACCGGGCCCGAGTGCTGCCTGGACAATCAGTCCCAGCCGACGGGCGTGTGACCACCGGGCTTGCAGAAGTGGATGAGTCCATGCTGACAGGGGAGCCTCTTCCAATAGCAAAGGCATCGGGTGATTCCTTGGTCGCGGGCACGGTGGTTCACGGCTCGGCACTGGAGATGGAGATTCTCGCGGTCGGAGCAGACACGCAGTTAGCTCACATGGCAGCCATGGTCGCTCAGGCCCAGGGTTCCAAGGCGCCTGCCCAGGATCTGGCAGATCGCATCAGTGCCGTCTTTGTTCCCACGATCCTGGTTCTTGCCGCGGTCACCTTCGCGGGTTGGTGGTGGCTGGGAGGTGGTTTTGCCCATGCCTGGCGCCCAGCCGTGACACTCCTTGTGATTGCCTGTCCTTGCGCGTTGGGTCTGGCCACCCCGGTGGCGGTTATGGTGGGTCTCGGCGCGGCTGCCCGGAAGGGTGTTCTGGTGCGAGACGCGGCCGCCCTGGAAGCCCTGGGGCAGGCCACAGACCTGGTTTTCGACAAGACCGGCACCCTCACTGAAGGTCGGCCGCGCTTGCGGCGAGTCATTGCCTGTGGCGCCATGTCAGGAGATGACCTCCTGGCGGTCGCCGCCAGCCTTGAACGGGATTCCGAACATCCCATCGCGCGAGGGATTCGTTCAGCCTTCAAAGGTGCTGTTCCACCCGTAGCTGATTTCCGGGTCCACCCTGGAGGTGGCATCTCCGGTGGGGTGAGCGGCCTGTCCTGGCGTCTAGGCAGCGAATCCTTTCTGGGCCTGACCTTCCAAGATGTGGATGAGGATGGGATAGCTATTGGGTTGGCTAACGAGGCTGGCCTTCAGGGTTTATTCATCCTGGGGGACCGCCTGCGCGAAGAAGCCCCCAGGGTCATTGCTGCTCTCAGCCAGCAGGGCCTGAAACTCCACCTCCTGACAGGGGATCGGAGCGCGCCCGCACATCTGATGGCGACTGCCGCTGGAATCTCCAGAGTGATCGCCGGAGTTCGTCCCGAGGGCAAACTGGCCGAGTTGAAGAAGTTGCAAGAACAGGGGGCGATAGTCGGCTTCGTGGGCGACGGAGTAAATGATGCGCCTGCCCTGGCCCAGGCCGACTGCGGCATCGCCATGGGTTCAGGCGCGGGCGAACAGGGCACTGGGGCCGCCATGGCTGCCGCGCCATTGGTGCTGCTACGTCCTGGCTTGGAGCCAATCCTTGCTGCTCGCAAACTCGCCGAAAAAACTCACCGCGTGATCCGTCAGAACCTGGGGTGGGCCTTTGGCTACAACCTGCTGCTGGTTCCTCTGGCAGCCTTGGGTCAACTCGAAAGATTTGGCGGCCCCATGCTCGCAGGCATGGCCATGGGATTGAGTTCATTGACCGTTGTTCTGAACGCTCTACGCTTGAGGCGATAGCCGTTTCATTTCGACCGATTCTTTGATTTCAACGGGATCATCCAATGATCGATATCCACGATTTGGCTCTCCACGGAACCATCGACCAGATGTCCGCCACCGCCGTCTTCAGGAAAGCTTGGCCTGCATAATGTCGAGGATTTCCACATCCGTACCAGCCATCCCGCGCTGAGCCAATCGGCCCAGGTTCAGCAAGGATGCTTCGCCAGTAGTCCCCACAATGCCATCTGTCCCAGGAATCCCGAACCCCGCCAGGGCAAGTTCGGCGGACCTGAAAGCAGCCTCGACGCCGGTCATTGCCTTCATGGCACAGCCAATTTTGGCGCCATCGCAGATCAATCCAGCCAAATTGCCCACCATGTTGTGGATTGCCAGTTCTATCTGATGTAATCCACCGCCTTCCAGATGCACCAGACCTGCGGCAATGCCAATCCCAGCGGCATTTGAGGCACCACAGACGGCAGACAAGGTTCCTAATCGGTAAGTGGTGGCCGTGGTCAGAAGGCAGGCTAGGGCCAAGGCTTCCTCGATTCGAGCCTCGGGATGGCCAGCCAGCCGACCCTTGAGTGCCATGGCCACGGAAACGGTGATGCCCTTGTTGCCTGAGCCCGCCAACGACATGACAGTGAGCGGCTCACCCGACATGCGTCCGAGTACACCGGCGCTGACCAACCTGGGGATCCGCGCCAATGGATCTCCCTCAGGCCCCGGCACAAAGCCCGCGGGCAAACGGCCCACACTGCACTCAGCCATGCCCATGTTCAGGACCATGCCTTCGCGAAGGAGAACGCGGTCGGCCTCAGTGATGGTCTGTGACAGGGCTACTAGTTCCAGAAGCGACATCTGTCCCACCTGGTTCCGCACGAGGCTGGTTACCTCAGAACCTGGGCTGGCATCGCCTTGCACAGAGGCAATCCCATCCGACTCCAAACGAACCAGACGGGTGTGCTCCTGCTCCAGCACCGCCCGACCCACGCCACTGGCACACCCCACAGTGCAATCAATCAAAAGGTCGGCACTTTGGGCGTCCACCTGAACCTGGATATCACCCCGTTCGATCAGACGTTCCGCTTCTGACAATGCCTCCGGGGTTACAGCCTGAAACATCTCCAGTCCCAAGGAAGGGTCTGATAGCACGGCGCCCAGGGCCACAGCCCAAAGCAAGCCCGTCTTTCCCCCACTGTTGGGAATGCCCACGGCATGACAATTTTTGTAGGTTCTGGCATCGAGCACCAGCCGCACCCTGCATGGGTCTCCCTTGCACTGACCGGCTGCCAGGCAGGCCGCATAGGCCACTGCGGCAGGTTCCGTGCAACCCAGGGCGGGTTTCCATTCAGCGGAAAGGTACTCGGTCAGGTTCATGGGCCCTCAAAGAACTGCCTAAAGCCTAGTCTCAACCTATGCCACCAGCCGAGAGCCGGCTTACGGTACGGATTGTGCAAAGATGGCCGGGTTCCTGGAGGAGCGCCGCTACAAGCTTGCCCTCGGCCAGGGGGTCATCTTAGTTTGCCCTGATAAGGGGGTGCCAGGAGGGCCTCCACCAGCCTTTCCGGGGCACTGATCATGGCATCGTGGCCCGTGGCAATCTCAATCATCGTCCAGCCAGATTGCGTTCGGACCCGTTCCCTCATGCCGGCCATGGATGGCAGGGCTGGATCGTGGCAGTCGATGAAAGTCCGGGACATGGCGAGCCATGACCCCTGATCAAACATGAGGGGCGCATCGTAGACGCCCCCGGGCTGGGGCGTGAGCCTTCGAGCCACCCAGTCCCGGTCGGCTCCAGACAGACCGAAAATGGCAGGGTCTGGTGGAAGCAGCATCCCCAACTCAGCAATGACGTGCCGACGTTCCGCCTGAATGGACTGCGGATGGCTTGTCGACCAGGCATCACCTGGGCGGGGAACAACGGCATCCAGGTAGACCAGCTTCCCGATGCGGTTGGGCTGGCGAGTGGCCGCACCAGTGATCACCATTCCCGCATAACTGTGTCCCACCAATACGCAATCCTTGAGTTCCTCCGCGATCAGGACCTGCACCACATCCTCGATGTGCGTCTCGAGGGTTATGGCAGGCGACAAGAGGTGGGCTCTCTCACCCACGCCCGTAAGGCTCACCGTGAATACCCGATGGCCCTGCTTCCACAGGGCGGTCACCACCCTGCGCCAGCACCAGGCACCATGCCATGCGCCATGGACAAGTACGAAGTCGGTCACTCAATCCTCCTGCAGCCATTGTCTCATCTTCACGCTGACGCGAGACCGCGCGCTAGAACACCGCCTCCATGGGTGCGGTCTCCCCACTCAGCAGAGCCACGGAATGGGCTGCGACCAGGGGCAGGCCCCGGTGGGCGAAGTGGATCGCCGACTGGACCTTGTTCTGGTAGAAGGCGGCGTCACGGCTGCTCGCATGGAGGGCCCGGACAGCTCGTGAATCGCTGGCATCCACGCCCCGTTCAGCCAGGAGGGCCTGGGCCTTCTGTTTGGCCAGGCTGGCCTGCTGGAGGAGCAGGAAGCCACCGACCACATGGCCGAGCATGTCGAGGATGGGCACGGCATTGAGAATCGTCAGCAGAGCCGCGTTCTCGCGGGTGGGGATCTGGGTCAGCACGGCGCCCAGGGCTTTCACGGCCTCGGCAAGCTGCCGAGCGGAAGCGCCGAGCACCGGATCTTCGGCCAGGGCTTGTGCGGCTTCAGCGGCCTGCTTCAACAGGGCCTTCATGGGCCGCCCCTCCTGCATCCGGAACTTCCGGCCGACGAGATCCAGGGCCTGGATCCCATTCGTGCCCTCGTAGATCGACGCGATCTTGCAGTCCCGGAGATACTGCTCGGCGGGATAGTCCATGGTGTAGCCGTAGCCACCAAACACCTGGAGGGCCCACTCCGTCACGCGGAAACCCCAGTCGGTGCACCAGGCCTTGCTGATCGGCGTCAGCAGCTCCACGAGGCCCTGCCAGCGGTCGCGTTCCTCGCCCTGCGAGACATGCGCCATGTCCATGCACCACGCGGTGTAGGACACGAGCGCCCGCATGGCCTGCACATAGGCCGACTGGAGCAGGAGGGACCGCCGGACATCTGGATGTTCGATGATGAGCGACTGGCCGGCTCCCTTGCCTGCGTTCGGACCACGGCCCTGGAGGCGCTCCTTTGCGTAGGCCAGCGCGGCCTGGTGGGCGGCGGAGGCGTTGCCCAGGCCCTGAACGCCCACTTCGTAGCGGGCGGCATTCATCATCTGGAACATGTGGGCCAGTCCCTGCTCCTCCTGGCCCAGGAGGAAGCCCTGGCAGCCATTGTTGGCGCCGAAGACCAGGCTGCAGGTGGGCGAGCCGTGGATACCCAGCTTGTGCTCGATGCCCGCGCAGGCCACATCGTTGATTGCACCCAGAGAGCCATCGGGATTCACGCGCAGCTTGGGCACGACGAAGAGGCTGAGCCCCTTGGGCCCGGCCGGGGCGCCCGGCGTCCGGGCCAGCACGGCATGGATGATGTTGGGCGTCAGCCCGTGGTCGCCACTGGTGATGAAGATCTTCTCCCCCGTGATGAGATAGGACCCATCGTCTTGGCGGACGGCCTTGGTGGTGAGGGCCCCCAGGTCGCTGCCGGCGCCGGCCTCGGTGAGGCACATGGTGCCGGTCCACTCGCCGCTGTACATTCGCTCGCAGCAGATGGCCTTCAGCTCCTCGCTCCCGAAGGTCTCGATCAGGTGGGCGGCCCCGCGGGTGAGCAGCACTTGGAGGCCCAGCGAGGTATTGGCGCCCATGATGAACTCGCTGATGCCGGTGCCCACGGCCTCGGGCAGGCCCAGGCCCCCGAAGGCGGGATCCATGGTCGGGCTGATCCAACCGCCCTCGGCGAGATCCCGGTAGGCCTCGGCGAAGCCCTCGGGCAGCATCACCTTGCCGTGCTCGAACTGCGCACCAACCCGGTCCCCTATTTCATTGCACGCGGCGACACTGCCCCGGGCTACCTTCAGGGCCTCGTCCAGCACCATGCCGAGTTGCTCCCGATCGACCTCCTCGTAGTGGGGGGTCTTCAGCACGGCATCCAGGTCCAGCCACTCGAAGAGGTTGAATCGGATATCACGATCATCGTCGAGGAACTTCATGGGACCTCCTGAAGGCGGGAAGGTAGGTGCAGAGTCCTGAAAAGGCCGACGGCCACGGGCCCATCTTCGACCCTGCCGCAGACCCCAGTCCATGCCTACTTCAGTTCAGGGAACTGCTCCTCCCGGAACTCCGTGGGGGAATGGGTCTGTTCGGCGGCCCGCTTGCGCAGTTCCACCCGCCGAATCTTGCCGGAGATGGTCTTCGGCAGCTCCCCGAATTCGATGATCCGGATGCGCTTGTACGGCGAGAGTCGCTCGCGGATAAACCGGAACAGGGTCAAGGCTGTGTCCCGGTTCGGCTCGAAGCCAGCGCGCAGAATGATGTAGGCCTTGGGGACGGCCAGTTTCAGGGGATCCGGGCTGGGCACCACCGCGGCCTCGGCGACGGATTCATGCTCGATGAGGAACGATTCCAGTTCGAAGGGGCTGATCCGGTAGTCGGAGCTCTTGAAGACGTCGTCGGCGCGCCCCACGAAGAACAGATAGCCATCTTCATCCCGGACGGCAACGTCGCCCGTCCGGTAGAAGCCCTCGGCTTCGGCCTTCTGCATCTTGGCCGGATCATCCTTGTAGCCGGCCATCAGGCCCAGGGGTCGAGGACTGAGCCGCAGCGAGATCTCGCCCTCCACGGCCTCGTTCCCCTCAAGGTCCAGGAGCACCACATCGTAGCCCGGCAGGGCCCGCCCCATGGAACCTGCTTTCACCGGCTGCCCCGGCGGATTGCCAACCTGGGCGGTGGTCTCCGTCTGCCCGTAGCCGTCGCGGATGGTGAGGCCCCAGGCCTTCTGGACCTGGCTGATGACCTCAGGATTCAGGGGTTCACCGGCTCCGACCAGTTCCCGGAGCTGTACCCGGTAGGCGGCGAGATCCTCCTGGATGAACAAGCGCCAGACCGTCGGCGGGGCGCAGAGCGTGCTCACGCCCTTGTCGGCGATGACCTGTAGTGTGGCAGCGGCGCTGAAGCGCGCGGACCGGTAGACGAAGATGCAGGCCCCGGCGTTCCAGGGCGCGAAGAAGCTGCTCCAGGCGTGCTTCGCCCAACCGGGAGAGCTGATGTTGTAGTGGATGTCACCTTCCCGCAGTCCGATCCAGTACAGGGTGCTTAGGTGGCCCACGGGATAGGACTGGTGCGTGTGGAGCACCAGCTTGGGTTTCGCCGTGGTGCCCGAGGTGAAATAGAGCAGCATGGGATCCGTGGCGCGGGTACTCGCGTCCGGCACATAGGACGGGGCCCCGCCGTACAGCTCCGCCACGTCCTGCCAACCGTCCACCTTGGCCCCCACGCTGATGCGGGTCAGGCTGGCATCCAGGCCTTCAAACTTGGCTGTCTGCGCCGCGTCCACCACCAGGTGCCGGATCCCGCCGCGCTCGATGCGGTCGAGGAGGTCCGCCTGGGAGAGCAGCAGGGTGGAGGGCACGAGCACCGCGCCCAGCTTGATGCAGGCCAGCATCACTTCCCAGAGCGGCAGCACGTTGTCCAGCATGATGAGCACACCGTCGCCCCGCTTCACGCCCAGCGACCTCAGCGAGTTGGCAACCTGGTTGCTGCGAAGAGAGAGTTCCCGAAAGCTGACTTTGGTCTCGCTCCCGTTCTCCTCGACGATCCAGAGGGCGGGTTTATCGTTGCCGGCGGCGTAGGCATCGAAGTGGTCGATCGCCCAGTTGAATGAACCCATGACGGGCCAGCGGAACTCGCGATAGGCCGTTTCACGGTCATCCCGGTGCTGCAGCAGCAGGTTCCTTGCGGCGATAAAAGCCTCGCGTCCATTCATGGCGTCCTCGTGGTTGGCTGACCTTATCCAGCCAATCTAGTCCGGCCCGGACGGACCGTCCAGAACGAAGAAGGGTCGTGGTAGGGTGGTCATGACGCAACAGATCCGTGGGTCGCCCCGTGTTCAGCATCATTCCTGATGGCGCACATTTCCAAGAGTTCGCCCTGCTGAAAGATGGCCAGGGAATCCTCCTGCGCACCGCCTGTCCCGCTGACGTGGACCTAGTGGAGGCGTTCATGAATAGCCTTTCCCGGGAAACCCTGGCCCTGAGGTTCATGGGTGGGGTATCCCGGGTGTCCCGGAAGTTCGTGGAGGACCTCTGCGATGAGAACCCTCACGAGTGCGTCTGCCTGCTGGCCGTAGAGGGGATGGAGGCGGACCAGCGGATCGTAGGGTTGGGCAACTACGTGGGCAAGGGCGATGGCATCGCCGAAGTGAGCTTCGTCGTCGCGGATGAGCACCAGGGCCGGGGCATCAGCAGCCTGATCCTCGAGCGGTTGGCGGGTCTGGCGGCCGGTGCCGGCTACGTGGGCTTTGAGGCTGACCTGCTCTATAAAAACGCGAAAATGGCCAATGTCTTCAGGGATTCGGGGTTCGAAACCCAGCGGGCCATGGAAGGGGACGTCATCCATCTGCGGTTTCCCCTGAGTGCCGCCCAGAATCAGCGCGAGCGGGCGGAATATCGGGAACGGGTGGCGGCGGCGAATTCACTGGCCCCGCTGCTGAAACCCGCGACGGTGGCCGTGGTCGGGGCCTCCCGGAGTCCAGGCTCCATCGGCAATGCCCTTTTCCGGCACATCCTCCAGAGCCATTTCAAGGGCGTGGTCTATCCAGTCAATCCCATGGCCCGGGCCATCGAAGGGGTGGCGGCCTATCCCACCCTGGCTTCGCTGCCGGAAGCACCCGATCTAGTGATCCTGGCGGTGGCCGCCCCCAAGGTGATTCCGCTGGCGGAAGAGGCCCTCGATCGAGGCGCGCGAGGCTTGCTGGTCATCGCGTCTGGCTTTGCCGAGGCGGGTCCGGAAGGGGCCCTGCGGCAGGAGCGCCTGGTCCGTCTGGTGCGGAGCCGCGGCGCCAGACTGGTGGGACCCAACTGCCTTGGATTGCTGAACACGAATGCAGCCGTGCAGCTGAATGCCAGCCTGGCCGCGAACATGCCCCCGCGTGGGCGCGTGGGCTTCTTCAGCCATTCGGCGGCGCTCGGCGTGGTCATTCTCCAGTACGCGGCCGAGCGTGGCCTCGGCTTCTCCACCTTCGTCTCAGCGGGGAACCGGGCGGACGTGTCCGGCAACGACCTGCTCCAGTATTGGGAGGAGGATCCGGATACCGATGTGGCCCTCCTCTACCTGGAGACCTTCGGGAGCCCTCGCCGTTTTGCTCGCCTGGCCCGCCGGATCTCCAAGCAGAAGCCGGTCTTGTGCGTGAAGAGCGCCCGAAGCCACACGGGGCGGCGCACGGCGCAGGCCCACATCGGGGCCAGCCCCAGGAACGACGCGGAGGTGGAGGCGTTGTTCCTCCAGGCCGGCGTCATCCGGGCCGATACCCTGGAGGAGCTGTTCGACATCGCCCAGCTGCTGTCCCACCAGCCCCTCCCCCGGGGCAACCGCGTCGCCATCATTGCCAACTCCGGCGGGGTTGCGACGATCTGTGCCGATGCCTGCGAATCCCGGGGCATGCTCATCTCGGGTCCCGGCGTGGTGAACCTCCATGCCCTGGCCACGCCGGAACACTACGAGCGGGCCTGCCTGGCGGCGCTCGAGCATCCGGACGTCGACGCCCTCATCGCCACTTTCGCCTGCCTGCGGAACAGCGATCCGGCCCTGGTGGCCAGGGCCATCCGCCGGGCCGCAGTGCATGCAGAGCGCAAGACCGGCATCGCCAAGCCGACCCTCCTCTCGTTGATGGGAGTCGCGGGCGCGGTTCCCGTGGGCCCTGCCGCCCAGAGTGATCACGGCGGCTTTCAGCGGACCTTCCCTTCCTACCGTTTCCCCGAGTCTGCGGCCATGGCGCTCTCCAAGGTGGTCGACTATGCCCGCTTCCGCCTGCAGCCACCGGGCCGGATTCCGACCTATGAGAACCTGCATGTGGGACCGGCCCGCCTCCTGGCAGAGCGGCTCATGGAGGGGCTTGGGGAGGCAGCTCCCTTGCTGCTTTCCCCAGCTCAGACCTGCGAACTCATGGAGAGTTTCGGCATCCCCATCGCAGACGGGGCCCCCGGGGACTCCGGGATTGCCATCAGTCTCTCGGCCGATCCTGACTTCGGCCCCATCTGGCGCTTCCACCGTCCCGGGCAAGAGTCGATCCTGCGCATCACGCCCCTGACCGACCTTGATATCGCCGACGTGCTGACCAGGTTGCAGGTGCCTCATGGTTGCGGGCTGGCCGAGACCCTGGGCCGACTGACCCATCTGGTGGAGGAACTGCCCTGGATCTGCACCCTGGAGGCCGAGGTCCTCCTTCCTCCCGAACCCGATGCTGCTTGCCACTCCCTGCCACTGCCCTTGCAGTCCGGCATGCGGGTGGCCCTGGCCCGGGCTGAATACCGAATGACCTGAAGCTCCAGGAGGACCCTGATGTTCGTGCATGAAATCATGCGGAAACCGGTGACCGTGATCGATTCGACCACCCTGCTCGGGGAAGCGTTCCGGCTGGTCCAGACCCTTGGCTTCAGACATCTTCCCGTGGTGGATCAGGGTCGCCTGGTGGGGGTCCTCACAGACCGGGACATCCGCTTGGCGACCAGCAGCTTGTCACCCACCCCCCAGGCCGCCGACGCTCCCGTCACCCTGGCCATGAGCAGTCCGGTGTTGACCGCGGACCCGCTGGATCCCATCGAGGATGCCGCCCGGATCATGCGCGATCGGAAGATCGGCTGCCTGCCCGTGATGGATGGTGGCGAACTCGTGGGCATCCTCACCAGCATGGACCTCCTGGACGCCCTGATGCTCCTGACGGGCGTCACCAAACCATCCTCGCGGATGGAGGTGGCTCTGGCTGACCGGCCCGGAGAGCTGGCCCGCCTCACGGCCTTCCTCGCGGCCCGACATGTCAACATCCACTCCATCCTCACCCACGCTGGGTCGGATGGCAGGATCCGCACGGTATTGCGGCTGGACTCGAGCCAGACGAGACCGCTGGCCGAGGATATGCGGGCCGCTTCCTTCGACATCCTCTGGCCCCAACCGAAGCCATGGCAGCACTGATCCATCGCCCGGAATATGCCGGGTACGATTTCGGGCCGGAGCATCCCTTCACTCCGGCGCGACTCGAGATGGTCCTGGATCTGATCCGCTGCCTGGGCCACGAGGTCACGCCCATCGCGGCACCCGCCGCGACTCGGGAGGACATCCTCTCTGTCCATGACGAGGCCTATGTCGCCATGGTGGAGGCCCTGGGCCGAGGGCAGACCATCCCCGAGTCGGAGCAGTTCGGCCTGGGGACGCCGGACAACCCCATCTTCCCTGACATGGACCTGGCCACCCGCTGGCTGGTGGGCGGCACTCTCCACGGCGCCAGGATGCTGATGGCGGGGCAGGAAAAGCGGGTGCTCCAACTGGGCGGCGGACTGCACCATGCGCAAAAGGACCATGCGGCCGGGTTCTGCATTTACAACGATCTGGCCGTGGCCATCCAGGCCTTTTTGGCGCACGGCTGGCGGGTGGCCTACCTGGATATCGACCTGCACCACGGTGACGGCGTCCAGAACCTGTTCTACGCCCATAGCCGGGTGCTCACCCTCAGCATCCACGAGTCCGGGCACTACCTCTATCCCGGGACCGGCCACATCCAGGAACTGGGGGGAGGCTCGGCCCGGGGCATGAGCGTGAACATCCCCCTGGAGCCCTTCACCGGAGCTGACGACTACCTGGAGGCCTTCGATGCGATCGTACCTCGCGCCCTGGAATGGTTCTCACCTGATGTCCTGGTGGTCCAGGCTGGCGCCGATGCGCATTTCGCGGACCCGCTTGGGGACCTCGCCCTCACCACCCAGGCCTTCCAGGCGCTCTATCAGAGGATTTTCGAACTGGCCGATGCCCATTCCCGGGGCGGGGCGCTCCTGACCCTGGGCGGCGGCTACGAAGCCCAGGTGGTGGCCAGAGTCTGGGCCATCCTGTACCTTACCTGCATGGGGCTCCCCCTGCCAGAGCACCTGCCCGCGGAGTGGCTGCAGCGCTGGCGGCACCTTCTGGGCGCGGGAATCGGCCGGGAACTGCACGACCCCGAGTCGGCCATTCCTGATCTTCCCGGCCGGGAAATCCGCAGCCGCCGCAACCAGGACGTCGTCACCCGCCTGGTGGATTCGCTGCACCGCCTGTGGATCTGAAGCGGGCCGAGGTTCACCTGGGTTCCTTCCCCTTGGCGCACGCCGCGATGAGTTCGCTTCCGGTATCCTCGAACCATGATCGGACGACTGCGCGGGGAACTCATCCAGAAGCTGCCAAACCTGGCGCTGGTCGAATGCGCCGGAGTGGGCTATGCGGCCGCCATCAGCCTTTCCACCTATGGGCTGCTGCCGGAGGCGGGAGCTCAGGTGGTGCTGCATACGGAACTGCTGGTGCGAGAGAACGACATCTCACTCCTGGGCTTCTCCTCCACCCAGGAACGGGAACTTTACCGCATGTTGGTGAAGGTGGACGGTGTGGGCCCTAAACTCGCTCTGGCGGCCCTGGGAGCGCTCTCCCTCGAGGACCTGGTGCGGGCCATCCGGACCCGCGACGTGCAGGTCCTCGTCCGCATACCTGGCGTGGGGAAGAAGACCGCGGAGAAGATGTGCTTCGAACTGTCCGAGAAGATGGGCGGCCTGTCGGGCCTGGATGGCCTCTCCGGCGTGCCCTCCACTGATCCCTGGGAGGAAAGCCTACGCTCCGCTTTGACGAATTTGGGTTTCAGGGAGGATGCCGTCCTGCCGGTCGTGGCGGGACTTCGCGCCTCGAAACCACCCTTGGCCGAAGCGATCCGCCAGGCCTTGAAGGCTCTGCAGCGGTGAGCGTCCGCATCCTTGCCACGTCCCCCCTTGTCGGTCCGGCCCTGGCTGAACTTGGAGGCCGGTTTCCAGATTTGTGCCTGGCGGCCTTCCGATCACCGGCATGGAACGCGGCGCTGGCCGAGACTGAGGCGCTGGTGGTCCTGGTTTCCGAACAGATCTCGGAAGCCGATCTGGATTCAGCTCCGAACCTGAAGGCCATTGGGGCCTATTCCGTCGGCGTCAACCATGTGCCCGTGAAGGCCTGCGTGGCCCGTGGCATCGCCGTGGTGAACACACCCGGGGTGCTGACGGACGCCACTGCGGATCTTGCACTGGCTCTGCTGATGTCGGTCACGCGCCGCCTGGCGGAAGGTGAGGCCCTGGTGCGTTCGGGCGCATGGAAGGGCTGGGCGCCGGATCAGCTGCTGGGGTCGGGGCTTGGGGGCAAGAGCTGCGGCATCCTGGGCAGCGGACCCATTGGCCAGGCCTTCGCTCGCCGGGTCTGGGCCCTCGGCATGACGCCCATCTTCTGGGACCGGGAAGGTCGCGGTGGCGCAATAGATTTCGGGGCCGGCCAGGCCCAGCGTCTGCCTCTGGGGGACCTGCTCTCCCGCTGTGCCGTGCTCTCCCTGCACTGCCCGCTCACGGACCAGACCCGCGACCTCCTGGACCGATCCGCCTTGGAAAAACTTCCCGCAGGCGCTGTGATCATCAATACCGCCCGCGGCGGCATCATGAATGAAAACGCGGCCATCGACCTGCTGGAATCAGGCCGCCTGGGCGGTGTGGGGTTGGACGTCTATGAGGGCGAACCGCGAATCAATCCCCGTTGGCTGGGGGCGCCCAGGACCGTCCTGCTGCCCCACCTTGGCTCCGCCACGATGGAAACGCGTGCGGCGATGGCGCGGGTGCTTTGTGACGGTTTGGCCTCTGTCTTAGGATGATACGCTGGAGCCCACACGAGGCATCCCATGGCACGCCCTTGGCTCAAGCTGCTGGACCCCGGCCTGACGGCCCTCAAGGCCGCCGCCGGAACGTCCTTTGAAGATCGTCTGAACTTGGCCCGCGCCTTCAATGGTCGGGCCCGCCATGACGAGGCCCGGGAGATCCTGGACCAGCTGCTGGCCGAGAACCGCGCCCATGCGGAGGCGTGGTTTGAGCGCCTGCTCTGCTTCAGCGATCACGACGGCGAAGAGGAAGGTCTGGAACTGCTGGCTCAGCTGGAATCCCTCCGGGACGAGCATCCCCATGTGGGGGCCCATCTCCGTAACCTTGGCTACCTGCGGCTGCTCATGCATGATCTCGATGGCGCAGAGCAGACCCTCCACCAGGCCCTGACCTTGAATGGCAAGGATGCGAAGGCGCTCGAGCTGACCGGCCTCGTACAGCTGCACCTGAACCATACTCCTGAGGCCAAGGCCTGGCTGTTGAAGGCCCTGAGCATCAACCCGAAGGACCCGCGCACCCTGCGCCTGCTGGCCATCGCCCTGGAGCAGCTGGGTGATGCCACTGGGGCCGAGGCTCAGCTCGTGGCCGCGCTTCAAGCTGAAGAATGCTACTACTGGGGTTGGCACGCGCTGGGCGAGATCCTCCTGAAACAAGGGGAACTGGCGGAGGGCCTCCGCTGCATCCAGCGGGCGCGCAGCCTGCATGTGGGCGACCCGGCCAGCTATTTCATTCTCGCGGAGATTTTCAGCGAACAGGGCCACCTGGAGCTGGCCCAGGGGCAGCTCCACACGCTCATGCTCCTGGCGCCGCAAGCCACTGTGCTGGCCGAGGCTCAGGCCCTGCTGGGTGAATTGAAGCGGGACATGGGCGACCGCGATGGGGCCGCCTCTTACTTCAGCCTCGCCACCGAGACTGATCCAGACGCCGCGAACCCCTGGGCAGCCCTCGGCGACATGGCCCGCGAGGAAAGCCGCTGGGACGATGCTCTGCGCTGCTACCGCGAAGCCCTCATGCGCGAGCCCGACGCGGCTGATCTCCAGGTCCAGCTGGGCTATGTGCTGGTCGAAACCCGCCAGGGACCTGCCGCAGAGCAGGCATTCCTCCAGGCCCTTGAACTAGACCCAGGCGAATACAGTGCCTATCTGGGGCTCTCCGAGGTCTACCGCTTCGCCAACCGGCGCGAGGACCAGATGGGCATGGTGGACCAGGCCATGGCTCTGGCGCCCCAGGATGCCGACGTCTGGAACGCTAAGGGAGTGGCCCTGGAAGTCACCAAGCGCTGGAAAGAGGCCACCGAGGCCTACGAGAAGGCGCTGGCCTTCGAGCCCCAGCATCGCAAGGCGGCCAACAATCTGGGCTTCGTTCTGGAAAAACGCATGAACCATGGCGAGCCGGAACTTCGAGCCCAGGCGACTGAAGCCTGGAAGCAGCGCCTGCTCATCTGCCGTGACGAGAATCAGAGCCTGAAGATGGCCACCGAGCATCTGGCCAACCTGGGCGTGGATGACGACACCATCCGCGAGTGGTTGCGTCCTGGATTCCTGGAGCTCGAATCCCAGGAATGAGCTCCAAGACTTACAGCAGTCACACGAATGTTTCCAGCCAGTTACGGAAGGCCTGCTTCCGTTTGTGGAAAAGCCTGCGGATTGACCTCTTCCTGGTGCGTTAAATCCTGTCTGGATACGGAGTTCCTTATGTATAAAGACCAAGAAGTTATTTATATTAATCGTTGTATATCAGTATTTCCATTGTTGACGGCAGCGGATTCTGCCGACTCGCCCAGAATCCGGGTTTTCCACAATTTCCGCTTTCTTTCGCATTGACAAGATAATCCGCCTTACTACCCGGAACTGGAGAGGCGAAAATCGACTTGTCAACACATTCCCGTTACACCGAAGCCACCCAGGCAACCAGTCAGACCAGAGCCTCCGCCTCGCGCAGATGGACGCTCACCAGCCGGGAGCAGCCGGCCTCCTCCATGGTCACGCCGTAGAGGGTGTCGGCAGCCACCATGGTGGGCTTCTGGTGGGTGATGACGATGAACTGGGTGTCGGCTTTCATCTTCTGCACCATGGCGGCGAAGCGGCCCACGTTGGCCTCGTCCAGGGGCGCGTCCACCTCGTCCAGCACACAGAAGGGGCTGGGCTTGAAGTGGAAGATCGCGAAGAGCAGTGAGATGGCCGTGAGCGCCTTCTCGCCGCCGCTCAGCAGGGTGAGCGCCTTGGCGGTCTTCCCGGGAGGCTGCGCGGTGATCTCGATGCCGCACTCCAGGAGGTTCCTGGGGTCCTCCAGGCTGAGTTGGGCGCTGCCACCGCCAAAGGCCTCGCGGAAGACCTCCTGGAACCTGGCGTTCACGAAATCGAAGGCCTCCTGGAACCGTTCTTCGCTGGTGGCATTGATCTCCTGGATGGTGGATTCAAGGTTGCCGATGGCGGCGGTGACATCGGCCCGCTGTTCAGCCATGAAGGCCATGCGGGCCTCAGCCTCCTCCAGTTCCTGGATGGCAAGGGGATTTACTCCGCCCAGATCCAGTCGGCGACCCTGCAGTTCATTCAAGCGGGTCTGATGGACCAGTTCACCTTCCTCCCAGGCCTGCCGTTCCTGGTCAGTCAGGCCAACCATGAAGGCCGGCACTTCCAGTCCCAGTGCCAGCTCGACTTCCTTGGCCAGGGCCTCCTGGCTTCCCTGGACCTGGGCGCCATGGATCAACACCTCCTGGTGCTGGGCCCGGGCATTCTCCAGCGCCTCCTGGAAATCGCGGGCCATCCGCTCCTGGACCCGCAGGGCCTCCTGGTCGAGTTCCAGCTTGGGCTGGGCTTCCCGGGCCTGAGCCTGCACCCCTTCCCGCTCCTGCAGCAGCACCTGGGTTTCCGCATCCAGTTCGGCGAGACGGCGGAGGCAGCCATCCCTGCGCTCCAGCAAGTCCTGGGCTTCCGCGTCCAGGCGCTGGCGTTCGGCTTCAAGATCGAAGCGGCCCCGCTGGGCAAGCTGCAGGTGGCGTTCATGCCCATCCCGCTCGGCCCAGGAGGCGTCCCGGCCCCGGGCGGCATCCAGCCTCTGCTCGCGGCATTCGTCGAGGCGCTGCCTGGCCTCCCGCACCCTGACCTCCGCCACGTGGATGGACTCATCCAGCGCGGCATCACCAGTTTCTTCCGGATGCTCATCAAGCTCTCGCAGCAGGCCCTGGAGCCGCTTGATCTCCGTCTCGATCTGCTCCCATAGGGTATCTGCCCGCTCGCTCGCGGCGCGGATCTCGGCCAACTGCGCCTGCAGCGACAACCGATGGGACTTGAGCGTGTCCGATCTCTGGCGCAGAGTGCGGAGATCCTCATCGATCTCCAGAGATCGCTCCCGGGCGGCGCGGGCATCATCTCCCCCTCCGCCCCGCAGGGCTTCCAGCTCTTCCAGGCGATCCAGAAGGGCCTCCCGCGTGGCGCGGGCCTCTTCCTGTTCGGCCCGCAGCTTGATGGGCGAGGCGGCGGGAGCAGAGATGCCTAGCTGCAGCGGACCATAGGGTAGGCGGATGTAGGTTGGAGACATGAAGGCCAGGTCCGGGTGCAGCAGGACGAGGTCCGGCAGGACCTCATCGGAGCAGCGGAAAGCCCTGTCCACCAGGGCCTTCAGGGGCCGCTCAGAACCGCTCCAGCGCACGTGCTCCCGGAGCGGCTCGCAACCTTCCGGAACGGGTGGTGGTGGCAGTTCGTGCCCCAGGGCCAGCAGGAGGTGCCCTGGGGCTCCTGAAGCCAGCTGGGCGGTGTTCGCATCGACCGAAAGCGACTGCAGCCAAACGCCGAACAGGCGCTCCAGATCCGGCCGCAGGGTCTCATCGACCGTCAGCAGCTCCACGAACGTGGGCGGCCTCCTCCCCTGCTCGCGCAACCAGGTGAGGCCCTTCCTAAGCTCCTCGTCCCCGAAACTCTGCGCGAGCAGATCCGAGATCTGCCGCAGTCGCCGCTCGGCGGCATCGAGCTCAGCTCCGGCACGGTGGTGGTTCTGGGCCAGGGTCCGCTGGGTCTCCTCCAGGGTCTCCGCACGGCGACGCTGGTCGAAGGCCGCCTCCTCGGCCTGTTCCAACTGGGCCAGAAGACCCTCCAGTTCCTGACCCGCCTTTTCAGCCTCTGCCTGGAGGCTCTCCAGGCGCGGCGCCCGGATGGCTTCGTCATGGTTCAGGGCATCCAGCCGCCCTTCGAGCTGGGCAATCTGGCTCTGGAATCCCAGGCGCTGCTTCTGACGGGCCAGGGCCTCCTTCTGGCTGTCGACCTTGCGCTCGCGCAGGGCGTGGAACTCAGCTTCCTCATGGCGAAGAGCGCCCAGGGCCAGCGCCACGGTCTCCTCGGCTGTGGCCAGCGCGGCTTCTCGGCCTTCGAGGCGCTCGGAGGCCTCCCTGAATAAGGCTTCCAGGGCCGTGAACGAGTCCCCTGACTGAGACAGCCGTTCAGTCAGGGCTTTTGCGCGTTCCTGTAGACGGCTCCGCTGCCCCTCGGCTTCATCCCGGCGTTCCTCCTGGAAGCCGCGCTCCTGGTCCGCGAGTTGGAGGCGCTGGTCCAGGGCCAGGATGGCGGCGGCGCGCCTGGCCTGGCTCTGCTGCTGCTCATACACGGAAAGGCGGAGGGATTCCACTTCAGAGGCCTTCTCAGAGACCTGGGCCGTCAGTTCTGCCACCCGGCGCTCGATCCGATCCACCTGGTCGAGGATGCGCAGCTTGGCGGCTTCCAGCTCCATGGCCTTCCCAGCGAGCAGGATCCGCTGAGTGGCCTTGATCTCTGTATCCAGTTCCTTCGCCTTCCGGGCCCGCACAGCCTGGCGGCGGAGCGAATCCATCTGCTTGTTCAGTTCGAAGAGGATGTCGTCGAGTCGCTGCAGGTTGGCTTTGGTCTCCTCCAGCCGCTTCTCGGCATCGGCCCGGCGCAGTTTGTAGCGCGTGATGCCTGCGGCCTCCTCCAGCAGGATGCGACGGTCCTTGGGCTTGCTGCTCAGGATGAGGTCAATCTGCCCCTGCTGGATGAAGCTGTAGGCCCGCGTGCCCATCCCCGTGTCGAGCAGGAGGTCCTGGACATCCTTGAGCCTGGCCTCGCGTCCGTTGATCCGGTACTCGCTTCCCGTATCGCGATAAAGGCGGCGGGAAAGCGTGACTTCCCGCGTCGCCCCCGGCAGAGCCAAATCAGGCATCTCTAGCACAAGCTTCACTTCGGAAAGGCCCATGGGCCGACGTTTCGCGGTGCCCGAAAAGATCACGTCGGCCATTTCGGCGCCCCGGAGCATGGTGGGGCGCTGCTCCCCGAGGACCCAGGCCAGACTGTCTGAGATGTTCGATTTGCCGCAACCATTGGGCCCCACCACGGCCGTCATTCCGGCCGGGAAGCTGAGCTTCTGGGGGTCGGCGAAGGACTTGAATCCATGGAGTTCGAGGGAGATCAGGCGCACGCGGACAGCGCTCCGGGAAAGGCGGGTGGGAACATCTCCCTCCATCATTCCACAACCATGCGTAGGTTCTGCTTCCTGCTCGCGGCTCGCCCCTTGGGGATCGGCCAGAAGCCCGTTAGACTCAGATCTTCCCCAGGCCAGTCAGGAGTCACCTGTGCAGCCTTTCCCAGCCCCCGCATGCGAGCCTGCGGCAGAAGACCGGTCGGGGACCGGAGTGACCCTTCGTCGCCTAGGCGATGCTGAGGTGGGGAAGCGGCCGTGAAGCACCCCATCCTCGCACCGCCAGATGCCTCCCTGCTATGGCTCGAAGCCCACCGGGTCATCGCGGGGACTCGGCAGCGATCCCTCGACGGGTCTCCCTCTGAGGATCTGCTGGCCCAGGCTCTGGCGGACTTGCCCGCGGGTCCCACCCGATGGGTCGTGGAGGATCTCTGGACGCCTTCCGTGCTGATGCGGGATCTCACGGAACTGCCCCGCGGTGCCGAGGCCCAGGAGGCCTTCTTCCGCTGGCGGTTCATGCAGGCCCTGGCGCTTGAGGCGCCCCACTTCGTCCAGGCCATGGAAGTGGAGTCCGGCGTCTGGCTTGCGGCGGGGATCCGCGAAGAGTTGCGCGAATCGATGCTCCAACTTAGCCTGCGGCTTGACCGGAACCTCCATGCCCTCACGCCGCGGTGGTTGCACCTCTACAACCTGCTGGCCCCGACTCTCGACCTCCCGGGCATCCTGCTGTCCTTGAGCCCCATGGCCTCCGGGAAGTACGCCGGAACCCTCGTGGCCTGGGGCCGGACCCTCTGCCTGCTGCGCCAGTGGTCTGAACCCCTGGCCCCAGAAGCCTGGATCGAAGAGCGTCTGGCACCCAGTGCCGCCTTCCTCCAACGGGAATCGCGCACGCCGCAACAACTCTTCATCTGGGGCGCACCGTCTTGGCCAGAGAGCAATTTGGCCCTGCACATCTTTGACGACCGCTCCGTTCTGGGCGAGGGGCACTGATGGCTGTCCCGATCCTGAGCCTCAACCTCGCCCCCCGCCCAAGCCTGTGGCGCCAGCGCCACCAGGCGCTCGGCTGGGCTGCGCTGGGAGCGGGCTTCCTCTTTCTGGCTGGAGCCCTCGGTTTCACCTGGCATGCCTACCATCAAGCCAACCGGGCCGGTCGTGACGCGGTCAGTCTGACTGAGGAAGCCCGGCGCGCGGCTCAGCGGGAACAGCAACTCCAGGGTGCACTCCAGGACATGGACGCGACCCGCGAACAATCCCGATGGAAACTGGCCGAACGGATCCTGCAGGAGCGAAGCCTGCCCTGGTCCCGGCTCACCGCCGAACTCGAGCAGTGCATGGTCCCGGATATGCGACTGAAGGGCCTTCAGCGGGCCCGAAGCAACGCCCAACAGGTGGTGATGAAACTCAAGGGTGAGGCCCGAACCCGCGAAGCCGAAGCGGCCTTCGTGGAGGCCCTGCGCGGCACGCCCGTCTTCGCCCAGGTCATTCTGGAGCGCGAGTCTGAACGGGCGGGAGGTGGTTGGGATTTCGAGATCAGCCTTCCCACCGCTACTGTGCCTCCCCCGTTCCAGGTGAAAGCCATCAAGCAGGCGCCCGCGTCCCCAGCCGGAGCGGCCGCGCGTCCCGCCGGACTCCCCGGGCGGACCCCCATCGCGACAGCCCGGTCGGCTTCACCCGCGCCGCCACCCCCCTCGCCTCCGGCCCCGGTGACTCCTGGAGTGCAGGTTCCTTCCCGCCCCCCACCACAGGCGGATACTCCAGAGCGAGGAAGGCCTTCCGGGCGACGTGTCAGGACCCGTACCAATCTCCCCGGGGACCCCGAATGAAAAGCTCTCTGCACACGAGCCGCCTCCGGTTGGCCCTGGGAGCCCTGGGGGTGCTGTCGGGACTCGGAGTGGCTTTCTTCCTGCTTCCGGATGCCTCCCAGCAACTGGCCCAGAAGCTGAAAGCCAAGCGGGAAGCTGAACTCGGCCGGAATCAGCAGATCCAGCAGCTCAAGGAACTGCAGCAACTGGCTGACCGCATCCGGCGCGGACAGGAAACCATGACTGACCTTGAGTCTCATCTCCCCAAGGGTTCTGCCGGGGAGTTGCAGTGGAAGCTCAGCAAGACGCTCCATGCGCTGGCGCAGAAACATGGTCTCCGGCTGCAGTCAGTGAAATACGGCTTGCCGAGCCGGGAAGGCGCCCGGGGTACGGACCTGGAGGCGGTGGAGGTCGAATTCGTCGCACTGGGCGTCTATGCCAACCACAAGTCCTTCATGCTTGCCCTGGAGGGCTCTGGCCTGCCCTTCGCCGTGCGGGATGGTCGCCTGGAGGAAAGCCCGGAGGGCGCGCGCCTTGACATCGTGCTTCGGGCCTTCCGGAAGGCCAGCGGTCCTGAGCGCGAGGAGGGTGAGGCATGAGCGCGCTCTCCACCAACTTCGACTTCCAGGGCATGCGCCAGGAACTCCGCTCCAACCCCAAGACGCAGATCGCCCTCGCCGCCTTCGCGTTGGTTCTCCTGTACGCCCTTTACACGTTCCTCGCCCCGGATGCGCCCAAGGGTCGGCGGGCTGCAACCGCCCGGACTGGATCCAACCTGGATCCCCGGCAGCTGCTGGGCCTCCGCCGCCTTCCAGACTTGGCCGCGTTGGGCAAGGCCGGCGAACTGCCGCCGGCCGCCAAGGTCCAACGGGATCTCTTCATGTTCGAGGCACCACCCCCCCCGCCTGTCAAAGTGAAACCGCCCCCACCGCCACCACCACCATCTCCTGAGGAACTGGAACGCCAGCGCCTGGCCCAAGAAAAGGCCGCCGAATTTGCGGGTCGACCCCAGGATCTGCGCTACCTCGGCTTCTTCAAGGGCAGTCCGTCCGGCACCGTGGGTGCCTTCATGAGGGGTGAAGAGCCCGTCACCCTGACCTCGGGCACCCTGCTCCAAGAACGCTGGAAGCTCGTGGCCATCCTCGATACCCGGGCCGAGTTCCAGAATACGAAATACCCGGACCTGCGTCTGGTCCTGGAGGTTCGCGAGGCCTCCGGTGGCGCACCTGTGAACCAGTTCTGATCCGAAGGATGCCCCCGATGCCGATTCCCTCCTTCGCCTTGTTCCGCAATTCCGTGCTGCTCGCCGCGTCCCTCCTGCTGGCCGTCGGCTGCACCCTCCACCGGGCCAACCAGGCCTTTGACGAAGGCCGCTACGATGATGCGGTCGCCGAATATCGCAATGTCCTCCGGAGCGACCCCACCAACCCGAAGGCCAGGATCGGGCTCAAGCGCGCCGCCCAGCAGGCTGCGGAATTCCACATGTCCCTCGCCCGCAAGGCTGAGCTGCGGGGTTATTCGGATACGGTATTGGCGGAGCTTCGCAAGGCGCTGGTGCTGGATCCCGACAATCAGATCGCTGGGGACTGGCTCATCCGGCTGGAGCAGAAGGCGGCCCGGGACAAGGCCGAGGCTGATGCCGTGGACGATCTTGAAGCCATGAAGGCGAAAGCCGACTCCATGAATGCCGTGCAGCTCAACCCCCGCTCTCTGGATGGCATCGACCTGAACTTCAGCCGGAAGACGAGCCTGCGGGAGATCTTCGCGACGCTCAGCAAGGCCTCCGGCGTGAACATCATCGTGCACACGTCCTTCCAGGATCAGAGCATCTCCATCGATCTGCGGGGCCTGCCCTTCCAGCGGGTCCTGGATACGCTGATGCTCCAGAACGACCTGTTCTACAAGGTCATGGACAAGAACACCCTCATGGTCTTCAAGGCCACGCCTCAGAACCGGGAGCAGTTCGAGAACATCATCATCAAGACCTACTACCTGTCCAACGCGGATCCCAATGACCTCAGATCCACGCTCACAACCATCAATCCGCAGCTAAAGGTCTTCACGGACAAGCGGATCAATGCCCTCATTGTGAAGGCCAAGCCCCTGGATCTGACCATCGTGGATCAGGTCATCCGTTCCCTGGACAAGGCCAAGGCCGAGGTCATGATCTACCTCGAACTCATGGAGGTGACCGAAAGCAGCCTGGAAACCATGGGCCTGCTGCCGGTAATGAATGCCACGGACTCCTCCGGCACCTACCGGCTGGGTGCCACCACTGTGAATAATTCTTCGGGCCTGAACACCAATTCTGGCGGGTTCACCGGCATCCACACCGCCGACATCCGGATGCTCTTCCCGAATCTCGCCCTCGATTTCCTCAAGGGCAACGGCGACGCCCGCCTGGTGGCCAGCCCCAACGTGCGGGTGCTCTCGGGCGAGATCGGCGAAGTGAATATCGGCTCGAAGGTTTCCACCACTCAGAGTCAGCTCTCCCTGCCCACCACCGGAGGCTCCGCTGCAACCGCAGCTTCGTCTCTGCTGGGAGGCGTTGGGCAGACCTCATTCTCCTACGAGGACATCGGCGTCAAAATCAAGGTCGAGCCACGCGTGAACAACAATGGCGAGATCACTCTGAAGATCGAGAGTGACGTCACGACGCTGATCTCAGGGTCCACGCCTGGTCGTCCCGACATCGGCAAGCGCAGCATCAAGACCATCGCCAGGCTACGCGACGGCGAGACTGCCATCTTCGGCGGACTCTTGAAGGATGAAGAGCAGAAGAGCCTCCAGGGCATCTGGGGCCTGGCCGATATCCCTCTGATTGGTGGTCTCCTGAGCAATCACAACAACAAGACGGCCAAGACTGACGTGCTCCTCACGATCCGGGCCGTGCTCGTGCGCAAGCCAGTCATGACCGAGCAGGACATGGCGCCTTTCAATCCGGAAGACGCCACCGCAAAAGCCGGCCCCTTCGCTGCAGTGCCCCCAAAGAAGGTCCCTGCTTCCGCACCTGTGACCAGCGCCCCCACACCAAGCCCGCTTCCAGTTCCGGTTCCGGCCCCGGTAGTGCCGCCCGCCCTGCCCAAGCCAGTCGCCCCCTCCCCTGCCAAAGCCACCCCTGACCAGCCGGCCAACCCGCCGCCCACCGCCCCGTCCGCCGCCATCCAGGAACAGAAGCCCGCAGCCCCCAGCAATCAGCCCCCCGCACCCTCGGACCTGGTGATCTTCATGTCGCCGGTGGCTTCGGAAATCAAGATCGGGGAGAGTGCCAAAATCACGCTCTCCGTGAGCGGTGGCCAGGGACTTACCGCCGGAACCCTGGAACTGCGGCTGCCACCAGGACTCCGCCTCCAGAGCGTCACTCCAGGGGAATTCATTGCCGGCGAGAGTGGCGGCATCCAGCAGTTTCCGGGCGAGAATGGCCTGCTGAAACTGGTCTTCACCCGCAGTTCCACCGGCACCGATGCCGGTCCCTTCGCCACCCTGGTGTTCGAGGGACTCAGCGCAGGCAATGCCCCGGTGGTCATCCAGAGCGGGCAGTTCCTCGTCGGCACCTCGCCCATTTCCGGGCGCTGGTCCAACGCCCTGGTGTCGGTGCAGTGAGCCATCCGAGGGTGTCTGCAAATTCGCACGAGCCGCGCTGGGAGCGCCGGGCGAGCATGGCGAGGACAGGTCCCGCTGGCATGGTGGTTCCATGTTGAGGGCCTTGGACGACGTCAGGCGAAGCCCGTCGCCCCGGCCCGAAGGGACGGGGGCCGGCCGCGCGCCCAGCGGCGTCACCGCGCTTGAACGATGTCACCGCATCGCCCTGCGCGCACTTCCTTGCTGGATCACGCGGCCGGCCCCCGTCGCGACTCGCGGGAATTTGCAGACACCCTCGCAGCGCGGATTCACGCTGCTCGAGCTGGTCGTCACGGCCACCGTCCTGCTGATTCTCGCCTCCGTGACGGTGCCCTTGGCGCGAAATGGTCTGAAGCGTCAGCAGGAGCTGGAGCTGAGGCGTTCCCTCCGCGAAATGCGGTTGGCCATCGATGATTACAAGAAACAGGCCGAACAGCAGAAGATCAAGGCGCCGCCCCCCGAGGCCAATTTCTATCCTGAAAGCCTCGAGATCCTGGTGGAAGGCGTCCCCGCCGCAAAATCGCTCACCCGCAAGGTTCGCTTCCTCCGCCGCATCCCGATTGATCCCCTCACCGGCAAGGCGGAATGGGGCCTCCGCAACACCAGTGATGACGCCAACAGCACCAGCTGGGGCGGCGGCCATGTCTACGATGTCTACAGCCTCTCCCATGGGACCGGCATGAACGGCATCCCCTACAGCCAGTGGTGAAGCAGAGAATCGGGTGTTGCCTCAAATGGGGCACCGCGCTAGGCTTGGAGTTTGGCACTTCCGGGTCCTGCGGGTCCCCGGGCCGTTCTTTCAAGCGGATATGGCGGAATTGGTAGACGCGCTAGTTTCAGGTACTAGTGTTCACAAGACGTGGGGGTTCGAGTCCCTCTATCCGCACCATTTTCTCGCCGGCTTCGCCAGCAAGAAAATGGTAGAAAAAAAATTTGGCACCTGGCCTTCACCAGGTTCGACCCACCTTCGGTACGGGACTGAGGGTTTTCGCCGCAGGCGATTACGGCAATGCGAAGCGTTGCCGTCAGGGTGACGGGCGATCCCCCGAAAAGGAGCCGACATGGCCCTCAATGTGGAACAGAAGAAGATCATCATCGACGACTACAAGCAGCACGAGTCGGACACGGGCTCGCCCGAGGTGCAGGTCGCCATCCTCACCAAGCGCATCAATGACCTCACCGAGCACTTCAAGACCCACACCAAGGACTACCACAGCCGCCGCGGCCTCATGATCATGGTCGGCCAGCGCCGCCGCCTCCTCGACTATCTCAAGAGGAAGAGCAAGGAACGCTACGCTGCCTTGATCGAGCGTCTCGGCCTGCGCCGATAGCGCACTCGCCAGCTTGCAAAACGCCCGCGAAAGCGGGCGTTTTGTTATGTTTAAAACATGTCACTGAAGCATCTGCCCCATCCTGAGCATCCCAATCCCTACGTCGTCCTCCATCGGCGCTTCTTCTATGACTCCCCCTGGATCCGACTTCGTGAAGACCGATTCCGCCACCGGCGGGGCGCCAACGGGAACTATGTGGTCTGTGGGTTTCAGCGCATCGCATGCGGGGTCCTGGCCCTGGACGATGAGGACCAGGTGGTCCTGGTCGGCCAGTGGCGCTATCCCCTGGAGATCTACTCCTGGGAGATCCCGGAAGGCGGGGGCGACGCGTCCGAAAGCCCCTTCGAAGCCATCCAGCGCGAGTTGGCCGAAGAGGCTGGTCTCCAGGCCCGGGTCTGGGAGCCACTCTGTTTCTTCCACCCGAGCAATTCCTCGACAGAGGAAGAGGCCTTTCTCTTCCTGGCCACCGGCCTCAGCCCCGCCGAGGGTCACCATGCGGAGGAGGATGAAGAGCTTGCGCTCCACCGGGAGCCCTTCGGACACTGCCTTCAGCGCGTGCTGAGCGGAGAGATCACCGACAGCCTCTCGGTCATGGCCCTACTGGCCCTCCAGGCCCGGCGGAGCGGTGTCGCTTCAGAGCTGGACCCGGGCCTGGGCGAGCGCTTCTTCCAGCGGCCCGTGGACCATCCCTCTGCCGGACGGGCCCGCTGGGGGGCTCTGGATACGCCATGATCCTCACACTGCATCCCGAAACGCCTCAGCTGCGCCATCTCGAGCGCATCGCTGAGCTGCTGCACCGGGACGGAGTCATCGCCTACCCGACTGACACTCTGTTCGGGCTGGGCTGCCTCGCGTCCCGCAAAAAGGCTGTGGACCGCATCTTGCAGATCAAGGGTCGCGATCCCAAGAAACCCATGTCGATCCTCTGCTCCGACCTGGAGATGTTTTGCCGGTACACGCGGCACCTCGACACGCCCACTTTCCGCATCCTGAAACAGCTCTTGCCCGGGCCCTACACGGTGCTGCTCCCGGCGAGCCGCGAAGTGCCTCGCTACCTTCAGAACAAGCAGGTGGTGGGTCTCCGCATCCCCGACCACCCCTTCTGCCGGAATCTGGTGGCGCTGCTCGGAGAGCCCATCATCACCACGAGTGCCGCGCTGCCGGACCAGTCTGTACTCAACACCGCCTGGGAGATCGAGGAGGAGCAGGGTCATACCCTCGATCTGGTAGTGGACTGCGGACAACCCCTTGGCGTACATAGCACCATCCTCGATCTGAGCGGTGAGGAGCCGCAGCTGTTGCGCGAAGGCGCTGGCCCCTGGCCGCTTTGAGCGCTCAATCCACCCGGTAGTGGCAGCCCCGGCTTTCAGGGTTCTGCAGAGCGGCGTTCAGGATGAGGCGGGCGCAGATGATGCCGCTGCGCAGTTCCAGCAGCTCCCGGCTGAGCGAAGCCTGGTGGTAGAAGCGCTCGATGCGATGGGCCAGGTAATGCAGGTCGGCTTTCGCACGGTGCAGCCGGGCGCCCGTGCGGACAATGCCCGCATAGTTCCAGAGGGTGCTTCGGATGAGTCCCCAATCCTGGTCGATGAGCAGGGGATCCGTGGGCTCCGGCTGATCCGGCTTGCGCCATTGGGCCAAATTGCTTGGATACGGCTGAGTGACGTCAGCCAATTCACGAACGGCGGCCTCGGCACTCCGGGTGCCCCACAGCAGGCCTTCCAGCAGGCTGGTGGAGGCGAGCCGGTTGGCTCCGTGCAGGCCGGTGCAGGCCACCTCTCCCGCCGCATAGAGCCCCGGGAGACTCGTGCGGCCAGCCAGGTCCACCAGCACACCGCCGCAGAAGTAGTGGGCGGCGGGCACCACAGGGATGGGCTGGAGCCGGGGATCCATGCCCTCGGCGCGGCAGGCCGCCATCACCGTGGGGAAATGCGAATCCAGGTCAAGTTTGGCCCCCACAGGCGCCAGATCGAGATAGACGCTGGCCTCCCCGCTGGACGCCATCTCCTGGAAGATGGCCCGGCTGACCACATCACGGGGAGCAAATTCCATGGATTCGGGGGCGAACTTCGCCATGAAGCGCTCGCCCTTGCGGTTCACCAGCCAGGCTCCTTCGCCTCGAAGGGCCTCTGTCAACAGAGTCCTGGGCTTGCCCGGCACGTAGAGTGCGGTGGGGTGGAACTGCACGTACTCACAGTTCACGATGCGGGCGCTGGCTCGATAGGCGGCCGCCAGACCATCGCCGGTGGCGCTGGGCGGATTGGTGGTGTGCAGGTACAGATAGCCCAGGCCGCCCGTGGCCAGGACGGTACGCCGGGCCAAGGCGCCCTCCACCTCGCCGCTGGCTGGATTGAACAAGAAGGCACCATGGACCCGGATGGAGTCGTAAACCCTCACTGGGTCGACGCAGTGGTGGGGACTGGTGATCAGGTCCACCAGGCAGAGCCCCTCCCGCAAGCGGATGTTCGGATGTTTCCTTACGGCTTCGTTGAGGGCCGTCTGGATCGCCAATCCGGTCGCGTCCTTGGCGTGGTAGATGCGGCGGGCACTGTGGGCGGCCTCAGCCGTGGGGGCAGGCGTACCATTCGTGCCGAGGTCGAAGGGGACGCCCAGGCGTTCCCAAAGGAACTCGCGGCAGAGCCGAGGGCCTTCCTCTGCCAGCAGCCGCACCGCCTCGTGCCGGCAAAGACCGGCTCCGGCCCCTTCGATGTCCGCCGCAAGCAGGTCGGGTGAATCCCCCTCCTCCGGTGGCGCCAGACCGATGATGCCGCCTTGGGCCCAGGCGGTGTTCGACCCTCCCAGCTCGTCCTTCGCCACCAGTACCACAGAGGCGCCCAGATCCGCCGCCTTCAGGGCAGCCGCACAGCCGGCGATCCCTGCCCCCAGGACCAGCAGATCGCTTTTCGCACTCATGCCAGCTCCCAAGTGGGGCGGTCCGGGGTCCAAAGGGGTGAGAGGTCCGCATCGTCAATCATTTGCCTCCCATGGTCGAGCCTTCGTGCCGTCAGGTCCAGGGCAGACTCCACGCGCACTTCTCCCCAGGGCGTGGCGATCCGCCCTTTACCGTCCTTCAGCCTGAGCAGGGCCTCTTCCCACAGCGTCACCAGGCCACCCAGGTTGTGCTGCTGAAGGTGGTGGTACCCACCTGTCAGCAAAATGAGTCCCTGGAGAGCGCTCTTCAACTCGCCGTCGGCTACCATCCAAAGGGGCTCCAGGGCGTCATGGCACTCGTGGTAGAGACCGTGGTTGAAGAGGGACACCCCGCAGGCCAGCGGATACCGCTCCCCCGGAGACAATGGCGTCAGCGCTGCCAGCTGCCAGCCGCAACGCAGGCTCACCAGCGGCCCCCAGCCGGCCCACACCGGGGCCGGCCACCAGCCCTGCGGCCCTCCGACGGCCGTGTCGGACCAATGTTCGAGGTGGGCCGCCCAGGCAGCCGCAGGATCGTGATGCCCGAGCGCCGATAGCATCCGGGCGGCATGGACCAGCAACTCAAATTCAGGAATGCCGCCGGGATGGACTTGTCGTAAACGAGACGCACCCAGGATGGTGGGCCAAACGAGGGTCTGCCTCGACGTTGGGTCGCGCAGCGCCGCCTCCATCCGGTCCTGGAAGAACCGCTGGATCTCTAGGGGGAGGCGGGGCTGCCGTTGCCAAAAAGGGGTGCGGTTGCAGTCGTCGCTCAAGGGTCCACCAACAACCGAAGGTGCATCCCACCAAGGCGGTTCTCGCAAACGCCTGCCCATTGGCAGCCCGGAATAAGGCTCTGCAGCACTCGGCGGGGGTCCCCCTGCCGATGGGTCAGGATCCAGCGGGCCACAAGACCGCGATACCACTTCGAGTAGTGGCTGACTGCTTTCCCCTGATCGTCGAGGATCTCCAGCGTGTGCCTGGGCCTGGTCCAGCCTTTCAAGAGATCCGCGGAATCTCCAGGTAGCAATTCCCACAGAGGGCCTTCTGGGATGGCTGCCAACTGGTCAGGAAACGCCCGCCGCCAGTGGGCCTTCAGCCCGGGTATGGCTCCTGGTTTGAGCTTATAGGGCGGCAATGGTTCGTCACCACGCACAAGGCCGCGAAGATTGGACAAGATGAACACCTGCATCCAGGCTTCTGGCGGCAGCGAGGCTGCATCCAAAGCCTGGAAGGCCACGCCGGTGTAGCGGGCTAACGCCGGCAGCAGGGGCACGGGTCCCGTAAGCGCCAGCGCCTCGCTCCGCGCCTTGTCTAGGGCCAGGTCCTTCACATCGAAGGCCTTCCGGAGGGCCTCCGGGGATCCCCTCTTCGCCAGAGCGACCAGCCGCTCCCTCACCCACCTTTGAGCGGGCGTCTCCGGCAAACGGCCCTTGCTGCCGCCCGAGGCTTTGTCCTCGGAGGGGGCCAGCAGAATGGTTGGGGCAGCCTTCATCGGCCTTCCACCCAGGTTTCCAGGCTGATGAGCCGGATACCCGCCAGGAGGTCCCTCAGGTGGCTCCCGTAACCCCGCAGGCCCGCGCAGTGGGCGAAGCGGTGGCCAAACGAGGCCCCGGGCAGATCCGGCTGGCCCTCGTCCAGTTCCCAGGGATGCAGCACCAGCGGGGTTCCGGCGTCCTCCTGAGCCAAGGACTCCAGGGCCCGGCGCACCAGGCTGAAAGGCAGCACGCGGGGTCCCCAGCCCCAGAGCGGAGACCGCGGTGGCCCGGACCAGAGCACCGGGGGCGGCAATTCCCACAAGCCCTCACTCAGCTGGTGAGGGCGCCGCGGCCAGGAGGGATCGCCGATGACGGCCAGGGGCACGCGGCTGGAATCGTAGCGGAAGCCCAGTTCCGGCAGTTCCCGCCACCAGTCCACAGCAAACCCGCGCAGGCTCCATTCAGGGGCGCGATACCCCACCACGGCCTGCCCAGTCAGGTCTTCCAGCAGGGCTTTGCCATCCTGCAGGTCGGACTGCCAGGCCCCGTGAGCCATCTCAAAGGCACGCCGGTGCGTGAGCCCATGCAACCCGATGCAGTGGCCTTCCGCGACGAGGCGTCGCAGCAGCGCCGGGTGCCGTCGCGCCTGATCCCCCAGGCAGAACCAGGTCGCCTTCGCGCCCAGTTCCGCGCAGAGTTCGAGGGCACGCTCCGTGGCCATAGGCAGGCGGCACTCGAAGCGGTCCAGGGCTTCAGGCTGGTCGTAGGGCGGACAGCAGAGCTGAAACCAGTCCTCCCAGTCCAGGGAAAGGGGAAGGCGAGGCACGCTCAGGTGAAGTTCCGCTCGGAGAGGCTGATGAACTCGAGGGAGAAATCATCGAGCTCCGTCTGGAACTGCTTGAGCTGGCCCTGGAAGAAGTTGTAGGCCATGAGAGCCGGGATGGCCGCCACCAGGCCGATGGCCGTGGCTACCAGGGCTTCGGAGATGCCCGGTGCCACCGTGGCGAGGTTCGCGTTGCCCGTGGTGCCGATGCCCCGGAAGGCGTCGATGATGCCCCAGATGGTGCCAAAGAGGCCGATGAAGGGGCTTACGGCAGCCACGGTGGCCAGTCCACCCAGGGACCGCTCGAGCCGACCCATCTCCACCACGCTGGCCCGCTGGAGGCTGCGTTCCACCGCCTCCATGCTGCGCAACTGGGCGCGGCCCTCCTGGCCAACTCCGCGCAGCTGGTAGGTGACTTCGCCATAGCCCGCCACGAACAGGCCCACGAGCGGGCTCAAGGCGAACTTCTCCAGGTGCTGCTTGAATTCCCGCCAGTCCGTCGAGCGCTTGAAAGCCACCCGGAACTGCTCCGAGATGCTGCGGCTCCTGCGGTAGAGCAGGGCTTTCCGGATGATCACCACCCAGCTGAGCAGCGAGAAGGTGATGAGGATCACCAGCACCGACTTGGAGACAGGTCCCGCGTGGAGCATGACCTCCAGCAAATTGACCTCGTTGCCCGTGGGTGCTGCCAGGATCGCCATGCCATCTCCTTCCTCCGAATGATAGCAAGCTACACTGGTTCCTTTGCGCGAGGACGTCATGCAGGTGCTGGTCATCGGTTCGGGATACGTGGGGCTGGTGGCCGCCACCTGCTTCGCCGAGGCAGGTCACAGGATTCTAGGCGTGGACGTGGATGCCGCGAAGGTGGCCACTCTGTCCCGGGGCGAATCGCCCATCTTCGAACCTGGCCTGGATGACCTCCTGAAGAAGCACTTGGCGTCCGGGGCCCTGCGCTTCAGCACTGATCTCAAGGAGGGCATCGCGGAGGCCGACGCCGCCTTCATCTGCGTAGGCACGCCGCAGAGCGACGACGGCAGCGCGGATATGCGGTACGTGCTGGCGGTGGCCGGCCAGATCGGTACCGCCATGGCCCTCCGGTCCAAGGCTGCCAAGCCTCTCATCGTGGTGGACAAGAGCACGGTTCCAGTCGGGACCGCGGCGCGGGTCCATGCGGAAATCTCGGCACGAACGGATCGTGCCTTCGAGGTGGTGAGCAATCCCGAGTTCCTGCGCGAAGGCTCGGCCATCGGTGACTTCCTGGAGCCAGACCGGGTGGTGGTCGGCTGCCAGACGGATCACGCCGAAACCGTGATGAAGGCCCTCTACCAGCCCTTCCTCGACCGCAGCGGCGGCAAGTGGTTCCGCATGGATCCCGCCAGCTCGGAACTCACCAAGTACGCGGCCAACGCCATGCTGGCCCTGCGCATCAGCTTCATCAACGAGATCGCCAACCTGGCCGAGGACGTCGGTGCAGACGTGGATCACGTGAAGGCAGCCATCGGCGCCGACCGGCGCATCGGCCCCGCCTTCCTGAATCCGGGACCCGGCTTCGGCGGCTCCTGCTTCCCCAAGGACCTGCAGGCGCTGCTCAAGGCCGGCCGTGAGCATGGCCACCCGCTCATGTCCCTGGCCACCACCGTGGAGGCCAACCGGCTCCAGAAACAGGTGCTCCTGCGGAAGGTGAAGGCCTTCTTCAGCGTGAAGCCCGGTGTTCCCGCCCCATTGAAGGGCAGGCGCTTCGCCCTCTGGGGGCTGGCGTTCAAGGCCAACACGGACGATATCCGCGAAAGCATGTCGCTTGAGCTGATCGAGGGTCTCCTGACCCTTGGCGCCGAAGTGGCGGTCCACGACTTCGCCGCCATGGAGGCCGTGAAGGCGAGGATCGGCGGCAAGGTCCACTATGCGGAAACCCCCCTGGCCGCCTGTGAAGGCGCCGATGCCCTGCTCATTGCCACCGAATGGCCCCAGTATCGCGACGCTGACCTTGAGGCCGTGGCCAGGGCCCTCAAGGCACGCCGCATCTTCGATGGCCGCAACCTGTTCCGCCCCGAGGCCATGGAAGCCAAGGGCTGGACCTATTTCTCCATCGGCCGCCGGGCCGTGATGTCTAGCTAGGAGCCCACAATGACCCGCGTCCGCCTCGAGGAGATCGCCCACGCCCGCAGCGGCGACAAGGGGGATGGCTCAAACGTGGGTGTCATCGCCTACACGGATGTCGGCTACCGGCTGCTCCAGCAGGAACTTACTGCGGAGCGCGTAAAGCAGCATTTTTCACATATCTGCGGGGGCGCCGTCGATCGTTTCGAGGTGCCTAATCTCAAGGCTATCAACTTCATCCTGCATGACTCCCTCGGCGGGGGCGGCAGTGAGAGTGTGAAAACCGACGCCCAGGGGAAGACCCACGGGCAGGCTCTGCTTAGAATGGAACTGGATCTCCCAGACACCATGTCACTGGCGGGTCTGAAACCCTGAGCACCTGCAGTCCAACTGATGGAGAAACCCATGAATCTCGGACCAGGCCATCTGCTGTTGATCGGCATCGCCCTGCTGATCTTCTTTGGCCCCTCCCGCCTGCCGGAACTTGGCAAGAGCCTCGGCAAGGGCATCCAGGAGTTCAAGAAGGCCAGCCGCGAACTCACGGAAGCCGCCAGCGGGGAAGCTACTAGCGACAAGGACAAGAAGTAGTCCACGGAATTCCAATGGCCCGGCCTCTCCGCAGGGGCCGGGCTCTTTACTCTGATCGAGGACCATGGCGCTTCCCAGCACACCGCCAGACAAGATGAGCTTCTGGGAGCACCTGCAGGAGTTGCGGGTGCGCATCGTCCGCTCCCTGCTCATCGTGCTGGCCGTCTTCACCTTCACCTACGGGTTCCCCTTCGGGTACCACGACATCCCCTCCTTGCGGTTCAAGCTCTGGACCTGGGCCCAGTTGCCCTTTCTGAAGGCCATGGCCAAACAGACTGGCAAGGCCATCTCCGAGCTCCAGCCGTTCGCCTTCACGGACCTGACCGAGCCGTTCTTCAGCATGATGCGGCTGTCCCTCTGGACCGCCGGATTCCTGGCCGCGCCCTTCCTCTTCTACCAACTGTGGGCCTTCATCCGTCCGGGACTGATGCCGAAGGAACGCCGTCTGGTGGTCCCCTTCGTGGTCATCACCTCCGCCTGCTTCATCGGCGGCGCTGTCTTCGCCTACTTCCAGGCCATCGGCTTCCTCGGCGACATCCTGTTCCAGGAAGCCGCTGCCGCTGGCCTTAGAGCCAACCTGCACGCGTCCGAGTACCTTGACCTCTTCATCTGGACCATCGTCATCACCGGCGTCATGTTTGAGCTGCCGGTGCTGTTCTACTTCCTGGCGCGGTTCCGCCTGGTGACCGCCCGGTGGATGCTGAAATACTGGCGCCACGCGACCCTGATCATCGTCATCTTCAGTGCCTTCTTCACGCCGGGCGACGTGATCGTCACCGCCATCTTCTTCAGCGTCCTGCTCCTGGGCCTCTACTTCATCTCCATCCTCGTGGCCTGGCTTGCCGAGCCTCGTCAGCCCAGGTAATTCCCCAGATCATCCAGACAAAGCTCTACTGCCCGGTTGGGTTCAGGGGCCATGGACAGGGATTGTCGGGCTTGGGGATCTCCCATGAGCCTAAGCAGCGCCGCCTCCAGGGACTGGCTCAGATCCGCCGACTGGTCGAGGACCTCGGCCCGTCCTTCCGCGGCCATGGCCAGGGCGTTCATGCGCTGGTGGCCATTGGCGCTGGTGGGCAGCGGTACCAGGATCGCCCCGCGCCCCGCGTCCTTCAGTTCAGCGCAGGTGCTGGCTCCGGCCCGGCTCACCACCAGGCTAGCGGCTTCCATGGCCTCATCCATGCGGGTGATGAAGGGAACCAGCTCGTGGCGTGGATGATGCGACCGCCCCTTCAGTCGCTCCAGGTCCGCCGGACCCGCCTGATGGAGGATCGTCCAGTCGGGCATTCCGTCCAACAGGCTCGGAGCGATCTCCAGCAGGGCTTCGTTGAGGGCGCGAGCACCGCCGCTCCCGCCAAGCACCAGCAACTGGAAGGGCGGCAGCAAGTCCCCGGCGGATTGGAACTCCCGCAGGAAGGCATCACGCACAGGGGTTCCGACCACGCGGCAATCAGCACCGGGCAACAGGAGCCGGATGGCTTCCATTCCACACCACACGCGCCGCGCCTGCAGTGCCGTCTGCTTCACCAGGGCGCCGGGGGCCGCGTTGCTTTCATGCAGGAAGAAGGGGATCTCCAGGGCCCGGGCCGCCAGCAGGGCCGGTGCGGCCGCGTAGCCGCCCGTTCCGATGACCGCCCGTGGCCGTTCCCTGCGCCAGAGGGATTTCAAATGAGACACGGCACGCCAGAGCTTCCAGGCCGACTTCGCCATGCGCAGGGGTGAGCGACCCACCAGGCCTTCAACATCCAGCAGGAGGTGGGGCCACGGACCAGCCGGGAGTTCCCGGGCCTCGATGCCCCGGCGTGCACCCACGAAACAGATCGGGCGGGCAGGCCATCTTGCGCGGGCACCCTCTGCCAGAGCGATGGCGGGGAAGAAATGTCCTCCCGTACCACCCCCGGTCAGGATGAGCGCATCTCGGAAATTCGGCCCGGCCTCTCGCATGCTCCGTCCACCATACCGGAAGGCCCGGAAATCCTACCCCGGGACAACCTTGTGACCTACCCGGAGGCAAGCCTGGCTCTCGGCAAAAACCTCTGAAAACCCGCTGGGGTTATGGGTCTTCAGGTTAAACTCTTCCTTTGGGTCGGCTATCCGCAGGCCTGTCCATGACGCATCAGGGAGCGCCCATGAAGATCCTCGTCGCCCTCAAGCAGGTACCCGACACCGAAACCCGAATCAAGGTAGCCGCTGATGGGCGATCCCTTGATCCTGCGGACGTCAAGTGGATCATCAGTCCGTACGATGAGTTCGCCCTGGAAGAGGCCATCCGCATCAAGGAAGGCAAAGGCGCCGAAGTGATTGCCCTCTCCGTGGGCGGCGACAGCGTCAAGGATGTGCTCAAGAACGCGCTGGCCCTCGGGGCGGACTCTGCTGTCCTGCTCAGGGGTGATGGTCAGAGCGATGCCTTCGCCGTGGCCCAGATGATCGCCGCCTTCGCCAAGGACAAGGGCTTCGACTTGATTCTCTGCGGCAACAAGGGACTGGGCGGCGACAACGCCGCCATGGGGCCGATGCTGGCAGAACTGCTCGGAGTGCCCCAGGCCGGCGTGATCGTGAAGCTCGATCTGGGCGACGGCACCTTCCGGGCCGAGCGCGAGATCGAGGGCGGCTCTGAAATCGTGGAGGGATCCCTGCCCGCCGTGATCACCGCGCAGAAGGGCCTCAACGAACCCCGCTACGCCAGCCTGAAGGGCATCATGGCCGCTAAGAAGAAGACCATCGAGGAAATCGAGGCTGCGCCTGCGACTGCAGGCGTGCAGATCACTTCCCTGACCCTGCCGCCAGAGCGCCCTGCAGGTCGCAAGATGGAAGGGGACCCCGCCGCCCAGGCCAGCAGCCTCCTCCAGGCCCTCAAGGACGAAGCCAAGGTCTTCTAGGACGCCCATCTTCAGACAGCCGATTCGAAAGGACGACGCCAT
Source organism: uncultured Holophagaceae bacterium (assembly GCA_903873655.1). Lineage (GTDB taxonomy): Bacteria > Acidobacteriota > Holophagae > Holophagales > Holophagaceae > Geothrix. The sequence goes on from CAIQPH010000042.1 coordinate 41,872, forward strand.
GATTCTCGTATTCTGTGAACTGAAGGAAGGCCTGCTCCGCAAGCCCAGCGCCGAGGCGCTCAGCGAAGGCCGCCGCCTGGCGGATGCTTCAGGCAAGCGACTCGGCGCCCTCTTTGCCGGCGCCTCCTGCGCCGGAGCAGCCGAAGCCGCCAAATACGGCGCCGACGTGATCCTCACGGCCGAGGCCCCCACCCTGGCCTCCTATTCCAGCGATGCCTATGCTGCTGTCCTCGCGGATGCCGTCAAGGCCAAGGGTGCCACCGTGCTATTGGCCGCCGCCACCGCCGTCGGGAAGGATGTGGCCCCGCGCGCCGCCGCCCGCCTGGGCGCCGGGTACGCTTCTGATGTGACCGGACTTTCGATGGTAGACGGCAAACTTCAGGCGGTGCGCCCCGTCTATGCCGGCAAGGCCTTCGCCACCACCACCTTTGCCACTGCGGTCCAGGTCGCCACCACCCGCCCGAACGTGTTCCCCGCCGCCGAGAAATCCGGCGCGGGGGCCGTGGAATCCCTTCCTGCGCCTTCCGGTGATTTCAAGTCCGTGGTGAAAGAGATCCTCGCCAAGGCCAGCGGGAAGGTGGACTTGAGCGAGGCCAACATCATCGTGAGCGGCGGACGTGGCATGAAGGACGGCGCCAATTTCAAGATCCTCGAGGAGCTGGCCGACGCCATTGGCGGCGTCGTGGGTGCCTCCCGGGCGGCCGTGGATGCGGGGTGGGGTCTGCCCCACAGCATGCAGGTGGGGCAGACCGGTAAGGTCGTGAGCCCCACCCTCTACATCGCCTGCGGCATCAGCGGCGCCATCCAGCACATTGCCGGCATGAGCGGCTCGAAGTTCATCGTCGCCATCAACAAGGACTCGGAAGCCCCCATCTTCAAGCTGGCCAGCTATGGCATCGTCGGTGACCTGTTCGAGGTGGTTCCCGAACTCACCAAAGCGGCCAAGGCCATGGGCATCGGCCAGGCCTGAAGCTCAACCCACGGAACCACCTGTCCCTTGATGCAGGGAGTCTCGGTATCCCCGAAGGGGATACCGGGAAGGCGGCGAAGGCTTTGGGCATTGGTTCCAACTAGCCGTCGTTCTTCACTCCAAAAAATGGCCCAGCCTTTGCCGGGTCATTTTTTAGAGCGAGAAATGACTATACCGGTTCAAAGCCCTCCTCCCACAGGAAGGCCCGGGCGTCCTCGGGGTCCCCGAATCTGGCGATGACCATGTCGCCTTCATTGCCGTCCCCATCCAGGGCATCGAGGCTGTTCCGCTCCCGGATAACACAGGCGCCGCCAATCTCATCCAACCCGAACTGCACCAACTCCCGGAGGCACCCATGCTCATCCCGCCAGAGTTCAACCAGCAGATCTGTTCCCATCTTTTCCCCACTTAGCTTTTCCGTGCAACGGAAAAGCTAAGTCTTTTCGAAGAACAACACAACCATCCCAAATCCCACGCGATCGCCGTGTTTCAGTTCCCTGGGCTCGCCGGGCTGGATGCGTTCGCCGCGCACGAAGGTCCCATTGGCCACGCCCGGCTCCTCCAGCAGGAAGTACCGGTGGTGTTCGCAGAGGATGCGGGCGTGGCGGCGGGACACGCTCAGGTTGTGGTCCTCTTCGGTCAGGTCGATATCGGGATGCACGCCCGTGGTGGGGTCGAACCGGCCTATGAGGGACCCGTGGGACAGGATCGGATGGGGCTTGCCGCTGAGTACCGACACGAGGTTGGCCACCGGCGCCGAGGGGGCCTTGACCGGTCGGTTGGCATCCATGGCCTCGACCCGCTCACCCAGTTCCCGGTGCCGCTGGGCGAGGCGCTGCATCATCTTCACGGATACTTCCGGATTCTGGCGGATCATCCGCAGGAAGGTGCCCCGGGTGATCGCGATGAGATCCGAATCCTCCAGGGCCATGGCCGTATGCTGGCGCGGGAGGGCTTCCAGCAGGCTGCCCTCTCCGAAGAAATCCCCCTTGGCGAGTTCCTCAGCCCAGTCTCCCTGGGGCTCCTCAGAGACATACATCCGGATCTTGCCCGACAGGATGATGTACATCTGCTGGGCCATCTCCCCCTTGCGGTAAACGATCTCCCCCTCGTGGAAACGCAGCTTGCTTTGATCGATGAAGCTGGGTTCAGCCATGGGGGTCCCGGAGTGCTCTCTAGATTAACCCAGGGTGTGGGCCAGGAGGAACTTCACACACCCGGTTTGAAGCACCGAGCCATCAGATCCTCCAGGATCCGGGCCTCGGTGGCCGAGAAACCGTCCTGGTGGGGGCAATCCAGGTCGAGCACCGCCGCCAGCTGTCCACCGATCCAAATGGGAACCACCAGCTCACTGCGGGTGGCATCGTCACAAGCGATATGGCCGGGGAAGACGTGGACATCAGGCACCAGCTGTGTCAGACCCGTGCGGGCGCAAGCCCCGCAGACGCCTTTCTCGAAGGGGATGCGGAGACAGCCCATGCCGCCCTGATAGGGTCCGACAGCCAACATCCCGTGGGCCACCTGGCGGTAGAACCCACACCAGTTCGCTTGAGGAAGCGTCTCCCAGAGCAGGCAGGCCAGGGTCGCCTGGATGGCCACTTCCTCCGTTTCGCCCTCGAGAACGGCCTCGATCTGCGGCAGTGCCTCCCGCAGTCGCGCCACCCGCTCCCCTTCGGGCAAGAGGGTGCCCCGCGCCACCTTGGCCAGCAGGATGCCCTCGCTCATGTATCCTCCGCTAACCTGTTGCTATGTCCATTCTGCGCTACCTGGCCGTCCCCCTGTCCCCCCTCTACGGGGCGGTGGTGCGCGCCCGGAACCGGAGTTTCGATGCCCATCCCGAGCGGGCCGCCCGCGCAGGCGTCCCGGTGGTGTCCGTGGGCAACCTGAGTACCGGCGGGACCGGGAAAACCCCGCTGACGCTCTTTCTGGCAGAAAGACTGGAGGACGCCGGATGGCCCAATGCCGTGCTCTCGCGAGGCTATGGCGGGCGCCGGGATGTGGACCCCATGAGCGTGGAACCGGACTCGAACCCCCGGGAGACCGGTGACGAACCCCTGCTCATGGCCCGCCGCCTGGGCGCCCACCGGGTGGTTGTGGGCCGGAAACGCCACAACGCCGCCTTACGGGCCCTCTCACAGCGACCGGATCTGCGCTGCCTGCTGCTGGACGATGGTTTTCAGCACCGGGCCCTGCATCGCGATCTGGATCTGCTCGTGCTGGACGGTGTCCGCCGCTGGGGCGACGGAAGGATGCTCCCTGTGGGCGACCTGCGGGAACCCATGGCCAGCGGGGCCCGCGCCCATGCCCTGGTGGTGACGCGGGCCGCGCGGGTGTCGGACCGCAGCGAGATCGAGGCCTGGTGGTCCTCCAACGGGTCAGGAGGACCCATCTTCTGGGTGGATCTCGCGCTGCAGGGGATGCGCCGTTGGGATTCGGGAGCGTGGGCCTCCCTGCCCCTTGCAGGAGCCGGTCCGGCCTTCGCCTGGTGCGGGCTTGGCCATCCCGAGGCCTTCTATGCCGACCTTCTGCTGGCTGGTCAGGCCTGGGTCGGATCCCACAGCTTTCCCGATCATGATGGCCCCACTCCGTCGGATCTCCGACGACTGCAGGACCAGGCTCGTCTCGAAGGCGCGGAATGGCTGGTCTGCACCGAGAAGGACGCCGTGAAACTGACCGCCGAGCATGCCAGGGTCCTGGCAGCCCCGCTTTATGTGGCGGAGCAGCACGTGATCGGTGGGGAGCCGCTACTCACTTGGGTGCTGTCCCAGCTGGGCTGGAGCGCGGGGCTGAGCGGCTCCGGCCCACCTTCCCTAATGATGACCTAAGGGTTATGCTCGCACCATCGAACCACCTCCAACCAGCCACTTGAAAGGAGAACAGGATGCTCAAGCAAACTGCCTTTGGAACTCTCGTGCTCGCGGCCCTGGGCCTGCACGCGGGAGACACAGTCAAGATCGCCCTCACGGGCCCCTACTCCGGGGGCTCCGCGCCCATGGGCACGTCCACGCGTGACGGATCGAAGCTCGCCATCGCCGAGATCAACGCGGCGGGCGGCATCCAGGTGGGCGCCAAGCGGATGAAGATCGAGATCATCGAGCGGGACGACGAGGCCAAGAACGAGCGCGGCGCCCTCATCGCCCAGGAACTGGCCGCCATGGGTGATCTCTCCGGCGTCATCGGCACCGTCAACACAGGTGTCTGCATGGCGGGCGACAAGCATCTGCAGGAACAAGGCATCACCAAGATCATCTGCCCCGCCGCGGGCTCGGCCTCCATGACGCAGTGGGCCAACAAGCCCGACAAGCCCGGCGTGAAGGAAAACTCCATCTTCCGCTTCGCTGCCTACGATGGCATCCAGGCGGCCATGGTGGTCGAGGAGGCCATCAATCGGAAGTTCAAGAAGGTGGCCGTGGTCTTCGATTCCACCAACTACGGCGTGTCCGGCCGCGACGACATGCTGGATCAGATCAAGAAGCAGGGGAACAAGCTCGAGGTGGTGGCCCAGGAGAAGTTCAACATCGGCGACAAGGACATGACCGCCCAATTGCTGCGGGCCAAGTCCGTCGGTGCCGAGGCCATCCTGATCTGGGCCATCGGCCCCGAACTGGCCGCCGTGTCCAACGGCGCCGCCAAGATCGGCATGAAGTCCTCGCTCATCGGCGGCTGGACCCTATCCATGTCCAACTACATCGACAACGCCGGTAAGAATGGCAACGGCACCCTCATGCCGCAGACCTTCATTGAAGAGCCCATCACCCCCAAGGCCAAGGCCTTCATTGACGGCTTCCACAAGGCCTACAAGGTTGATCGCATGCCCTCCGCCGTGGCCGCCGCTCAGGGCTATGACGCCGTCTACATCTTCGCCGCCGCCGTGAAGCAGGCGGGCAGCACGGACACCCACAAGATCAAGGAGGCCCTGGAGGACCTGAAAGAGCCCGTGAAGGGCGTCATCGCCACCTGGAACCACCCCTACACCAAGTGGGATCCAGCGGATGTCGCCACCCACGAGGCCTTCCGTCGCGAGCAAGTCGTCATGGGCATGGTCCAGGACGGCCGCGTGGTCTTCGGCAATGAGTCCGACAAGGCCCGGCTCATCAAGGAGGCGACCGGGCTGACTCCCGCCAAGGCCAAGACCAAGGCCAAAGCCAAGACCAAGTAACCTCCGCCACCGCGCTCCGGGGGGCTTCGGCCCCCCGGTCTTTTTCTCGACCAACCAAGAATGGGCCCGGCATGAATGCATCGATCATCGGCCAGATGGCGGTCAGCGGCGCGTTGATGGGGCTGGTCTACGCGCTCATCGCCTACGGCTTCCAACTGACCTACGCCACCAGCAAGAGCATCAACTTCGGTCAGGGCGAGCTGGTGATGGTCTCGGCCTTCTTCAGCCTGACCCTCACCAACCTGGGCCTGCCCTACTGGGCGATGATTCCAGGCGGCCTGCTGTTCGGCGCCCTCATGGGCCTGGTGGTGGAGCGGGCCGGGGTGCGGCTCGCCCTCGAGCAGAGGAGTGAAGGCTGGATCCTGCTAACGATCATCATCGGCCTCTTCTTCTTCTCTGCGGCCGAGAACATCTGGGGCCGCGACGACCGGCCCTTCCCCACGCCGATCTCTGCCGATCCGATCCGTGTGCTCGGCGTGGACATCACTCGCCTCGAAATCTCTGTGGCCGTAGGCGTGCTGGGCATCATGGGCCTCATCGAACTCTTCAAGCGCCGCACCCTGCTGGGCAAGGCTTTCGAGGCGGTCTCAGCGGACCGCGATGCGGCAGAACTCATGGGGATCTCCGCCACTCGCACGGTCATGCTCTCATATGGGCTGTCAGGTGCCGTGGCCGCCCTGGCGGGCATCCTGGTCTCGCCCATCACCACCGTCGGCCCCACCATGGCCTCGGCCCTCATTCTCAAGGCCTTCTCCGTGGCTGTGGTCGCGGGTCTGGATTCTGGCTTCGGGGTGGTGCTCATCGGCATGTTCCTGGGCGCACTGGAAAGTCTGTCCAGCTTCTACTTGGGCAGCGGCTGGCGCGAAGCACCAGGACTCGTGTTGCTGATCCTCGCCCTGGCCGTGCGCCCCACCGGCGTGTTCGGCAAAGCAGTGATCAGGAAGGTCTGACCCATGCTGGAACAGGCTCTCACATGAAACGCATCCTCCTCCTCCGCGGCGCCGAGCTCATCGTCTTCGCCTTCCTCGCCACCATTCCCATGCTGGTGGTGAACCCCTACGCGCTCGGCCTGCTCACCCTGCTGGCCATCTACGGCATCCTACTCATTGGCCTGGACGTCACCGTGGGCTACCTGGGTCAGGTGAACCTCGGCCATGTGGCCTTCCTTGGATTGGGGGCTTATGCTGCGGGGCTCGCCGTCACCAGGTTCGGCCTGGGCATGGGTCCGGCCCTGCTGGCCGCCATGGCCGTCGGACTGGTGTTGGGCGGCCTGCTGGCCCTGCCCGCCCTCCGCCTGGACGGGCCCCAGTTCGCCCTGGCCACTCTGAGCTTCGCCGCCCTGAGCACCACTGCACTCAACGAGCTCGAAGGCGTTACCGGAGGAGCCCAGGGTCTTAGCCTCATCCGGCCTCCGGTCTTCGGCCATGTGATGACGCCGCCGCTCTTCTACTGGCTCTGCATGGCGCTGCTGGCTGTGGTCTGGATGCTCATGCGCAACCTACTGGCGTCTCAGTGGGGCCGGGCCTTCGAGGCCCTGCGCGACAGTCCCATCGCCACGGACGCCATGGGCGTCGGCACCTACCGGCACAAAGTGGCAGCCTTCTCTCTGGGTTCGGGTCTGGGCGGTCTGGCGGGCGGGCTCTACGCCTTCAACTTCCAGTACCTCCAGCCCCAGAGCTATACCTACGACCTGATGATCATCCTGCTGCTGGGGGTGGTGCTGGGGGGGCGCAAGAGCCTGTGGGGCGCCTTTGTCGGCGCCTCGGTCATCGTCCTGCTGCCCAACCTGCTTTCAAACCGCCACCTGTTCCAGATCTTCTCTGGCCTCGGCTTCGCCATGGCTCTGGCCGCGGGTGTGCGCGGGTTGGTGAAAAAAACCACGCGCCCCTTCCAGGCCCTGGCCCCTGTAGCAGCCATGGGCATCCTGGTGGTAGGTGGACTGGTGGTTGAGAACACCGAGAATTGGCGCAAGGCCATTTTCGCCCTGATGCTGTTCTCGGTGGTGGTGGGCCTGCCCGAAGGCCTCATGGGTTTCCTCTCCATCTTCCTGGCGAAGCTCTTCCGGGTACCCCACGCGCCCCTGCCGGAGCCCTCGGACCTGGGAACTGTATTGCCCTCCAGGGCCGCCGATGGCACACCCCTGCTCATATTGGATGATCTGAAGCGCCATTTCGGAGGCGTGAAGGCCGTGGATGGAATTTCCATGACCATCCGTTCCGGGGCCATCCATGGCCTCATCGGACCCAACGGCTCCGGGAAGAGCACCCTGGTGAACGTCATCTCAGGGTTGTATCCACCCACTTCCGGTCGCGTTCAGCTGAGAGGCTCCACTCTGCCCTCGGGCAGCCTGTTCCGGGTGGCCCAGGCCGGCGTGGCACGCACCTTCCAGAACCTCCAGCTCTTTGGCGAACTCACGGCCATCGAGAACATCATGGTGGCCCTCAAGGGCGTTTACCGTAGCCCCTTGCCCTTGGTACTGCTGGGTCTGGGCCGCCCCGAGGAACGCCGGGCCCAGTCAGACGCCCTGGCCCTGCTGGACCTCATTGGATTGAAAGACCAGGCGCGCACGAAAGCCAAGGACCTCACTTACGGCGCCCAGCGGTTCCTCGAAATCGCCCGCGCCCTCGCCCGCAAACCAGACCTGCTCATCCTGGACGAACCTGCGGCGGGGCTGGCCCACCCCGATGTGATCCAGCAGATCGAGATCATCCGGCGAGTCCACCAGCGGGGCATCTCCATCATCCTCATCGAGCATCACATGGACGTGGTGAGCGAACTGTGCGACACGGTGACGGTGTTGGATGGAGGCAGGATCATCGCTGAAGGCACCCCCGAGGAGGTCAAGCGCCATCCGAAGGTGGTGGAAGCCTATCTGGGCCAACCCATCCAGCCCGAGCTTTCCGGCGACGCCTCGCCACTTCCGGCGTGAAGGAGAATTCCATGCTACAGGTGGAGAATCTCCATGCGGGCTACGGTGCCAGCGAAGTGCTGACTGGAACTACTCTGGCCGTAAAACAGGGCACGCTGGTGGCACTCATCGGCGCCAACGGCGCCGGGAAAACCACGACCATGCGCGCCATCTCCGGCGGGCTCAAGCCCAGCCGGGGCCGGGTGCTACTGGACGGACGAGAGGTTCAGGGCCTGGATGCCTCCCGCATCGCGCGCCTGGGCCTCGCCCACGCTCCTGAAGGACGCAAAGTCTTCGGCCCGCTGTCCGTGGAGGACAACCTCCTGCTGGGGGCCTTCGGGAGACTGCCCCGGTTCTTCGGCTACCACGCTAAAGCCAAGGCGGACCTGGAGCGGGTCTACGACCTGTTCCCCAAATTGAAGGAGCGGACGAAGCAGGCTGCGGGCACGCTGTCGGGCGGAGAGCAGCAGATGCTGGCCATTGGCCGTGCCCTGATGGCCCGTCCCAAGGTGATGCTGCTGGATGAACCCTCCATGGGCTTGGCGCCGGTCATCATTCAGGAGGTTTTCCGCACCATCCTCCGCCTGAAAGAGGAAGGCATCACCCTCCTGCTGGTAGAGCAGTTCGCCAGGAGCGCCCTGGAAGTGGCAGACTACGCCTACGTCATGGAGCGCGGCCGCATTGCCATCGAAGGCACACCCGCCGAGCTGAGCCGCAACGAACGCGTCATCGCGGCGTATCTGGGCTAGGGAGCTTGGCCCGAACCCGTCTCTTGGGTTAGCATGGACCCCTGCCGCGGGCGTAGTTCAGTGGTAGAACGTCAGCTTCCCAAGCTGAATGTCGTCGGTTCAATCCCGATCGCCCGCTCCAATCAATGCAGCACTGACAAGGCCTTCCACCCACCCGGAAGGCTTTGTTTCATGTCCCGCTCTACTCTGAGCCTACTTGGGGCACCC
>CAIQPH010000043.1 GCA_903873655.1 uncultured Holophagaceae bacterium
CACAGCGTGGACGAGTGGATCGCCCTGGACCAGCTGAACGCAGCCCGGGCAGCGTACACCGCTGTCATCAGGACCTTCCTCGGAGGCTGAGTGGTTCAGCGGGCCAGGGAGAGGATGGTGCCGACCTCTTCGGGCGGCCGCCCGACGATGGCTTGGTAGTTGCCGCGGTCCGTGGCCCCTTCCGTGACGAGCACCAGGAGGGTCTTGTCGGGGCCGAGCAGACCGCTCGCCCGGAATTCCTCGGCCGCGGCGTCGTCATGCAGGGCCGCGAGGGCCCCCAAGGCCGCAGCCCCGGTCTCGCCGGCGACGACCCCGGCCTCGGCCAGTTCCCGCATGCCCTGACGGGCGCGTTCATCACCGATGGCGATCATCCAGTCCACGCCGGTGGAGACCTTGGGCCACGCCACGGGGGAGGGTAGGCCACAGTTGAGGCCCACCATGATGGAACGGTGGGGTCCGGGCACGGGCGTCATCTCGCCAGCCCGGGCCGAGACCTGCACGCAGTTGGCATCGGCGGGCTCCACGCCGATCAGGGCGCCCTTCCAGGGCCGGCTCCGGTAATACCCGACGGTGGCGGACATGAAGGCGCCGACCCCGACGGGGACGATGACTGCATCCGGCTCCCCGACGCCAGCGGCGCGCAGCGCCTGGTCGATTTCCATGAAGATGGTCGTGTAGCCCTCCACCACCCGGCGCGGTGTGACATCGTAGCCGGGCCAGGAGGTGTCGGAGATGACGAGGCAGCGGTTGCTGGCCTCTTCCGCCGAGCGGGCCACAGCCGCGTCGTAGTCGCCGTCCACCACGGTCACATCGGCGCCCTCGTTCTGGATCGCGTGGATCCGTGCCGGCACGGTACCGGCTGGCACGAAGATATGGCAGTGGAAGCCCAGCAGGCGGGCCATGAAGGCCACGGCCCGGCCGTGGTTGCCATCCGTGGCCGCTGCGAGCCCGAAGGGTTTCAGGTAGCTGATCCGCCGGGCTAGATCGTTGATATTCAGCCAGGGCTCCGGGTCGAAGCCGAGGTGGTCGCAGAGGGCCCGGTAGGTGGCCCAGGAGGCGCCCAGGATCTTGAAGCTGGGCAAGCCCAGACGCTGCGTCTCCGCCTTGACCAGCACCCGTCCCACACCATAGCGCTGGGCCAGCCCAGGGCAGTCGAACAGGGTCGTGGCGAGATAGGCCGGCATGCGCCGGTGGAAGGCCCACACGGCCGGGTCCGGAGCAGGCCAGCGCTTGGCCGGATCAAACAGTGGATTGTGGAGGAGCACCGACTCTGAGGCAACGGGCGGGGTGTTCATCTTCAAACTCCTGGGGATATGGCCAGCGGGGCCGAGGCCAACATAGGGGCGATCAACATCAGGGATAGACGTGGGTACCGCCGTGGTTCGCCAGCGCGGCGCCCAAGTGGGCGGGATCGGTGATGATGGCTTCCTTCCCACCGTTTTCTAGGAAGTCGACCACGGCCTGGATCTTGGGCAGCATGCTGCCGGGTTTGAAGTGGCCCTCAGCGATGTAGCGCTTGGCGTCCGCGAGACTCATGCGGTCCAGGCTCCGCTGAGTGGGCTTGCCGAAATCGAGGCAGACCTTCTCCACCGCCGTGGAGATGACCAGCAGGTCGGCACCTAGGTCCCGGGCGAGGAGGCTGGAGGCGAGGTCCTTGTCGATGACCGCCGCTGCGCCGGAGATGGTCCCCGAGGAATCCTCCACCACCGCAATGCCACCCCCACCGCAGGCCACCACCACCACGCCGGCATCCAGGAGGCTCTTGATTACACCCAGTTCCATGACCCGCTGGGGAACTGGCGAGGCCACCACGCGTCGCCAGCCGCGCCCCGAATCTTCCACCAGGTCCCAACCATCTTTCTCGCGATGGACCTGGGCCTGCTCGGCACTCATGAAGGAGCCAATGGGCTTGTTGGGTTTCTGGAAGGCGGGATCCCTGCCGTCCACCAGGACCTGAGTGACCACCGTGGCCGCCGTGCGACCAATGCCCCGGCGCTTGAACTCGTTGTAGAGCGCGCATTGGAGATGGTAGCCCAGGGCTCCCTGGGTATCGGCCACGCAGCTGTCCAGCGGCACCATGTGCAGTTCCGGTGCCGCCAGTTCCGAACGGCGCAGGATGAACCCCACCTGGGGACCATTCCCGTGGGTCACCACTAGCCGGAGTTTTTCTCCCTCGAGCATGTTGGCGATGTGGGCGCAGGTCTCGGCCGCCGCGCCGTACTGATCCGAGACGGTGGTGTGGTCGTTGTCCGAAATGAGGGAGTTCCCCCCGATGGCGATGACGACGGTCTTGGACATGTCACTTCCTTCCGGTTGATTACAGGCAGAGGTTCTGGTCGCGCTTGATGATCTGTTCGAGTTTGGCGCCGGGATTCTTCATGCGGGTGAGGAACATCAGCGCGCTGATGATGAACGGCTTGTAGCTCGCCTCGTGGTAAGTCGGAATCCGATACTGCTCGAACACGTCCGCCGAGACCTCCCCCGCCTTGCAGCTCACGTCCGTGATGTCCGCCGGCAGGCAATGCATGTACAGCGCCTTCTTCTTCGCCGTCGTGTCCATCTTCGCCCGCGTGCACTCCCAATCCGTGTGCTTCGCGTTGTTCGCCAGACACTCCTTCTCCAGCTCCTTCAACCCCGCATTATCCGACTTCTTCAGCAGCTCCGTCCGCCGCTCCATCACGCTGTACGGCGCCCAGGACTTCGGATACACGATGTCAGCTCCCGCGAAGGCCTCGTCCATGCTGTTCGACACCGAGAACTTGCCCCCCGTCTTCTTCGCCTGCTTCCCCGCCAGCGCCACCACCTCCGGAATCAGGTCGTAGCCTTCCGGATGCGCCAACCGCACGTCCATCCCGAACCGCGTCATCAACCCGATGATCCCCTGCGGCACCGACAACGGCTTGCCATAGCTCGGGCTGTAGGCCCAGGTCATCGCCAGCTTCTTCCCCTTCAAGGCCTCCAGACTCCCGAAGTGCTCCTTCAACCACGCCAGGTCCGCCATGGACTGCGTCGGATGATCCACGTCGCACTGCAGGTTCACGATGCTCGGGCGCCGGTGCAGCACCCCGTGATTCGCGCCATCCGTCAGCGCGTCTCCCACTTCCTTCATGTAGGTGTGACCCTCACCCAGGAACATGTCGTCCCGGATGCCCACCACTTCCGTCAGGAAACTGATCATGTTGGCCGTCTCCCGCACCGTCTCACCGTGCGCCACCTGGCTCTTCTGCTCATCCAGATCCGCCAGGCTCAGCCCCATCGCGCTCGCCGCGCTCGCGAAACTGAACCGCGTCCGCGTCGAATTGTCCCGGAAAATCGAGATCGCCAGACCCGTGTCGAAGGCCCGGAATGACTTGCCCTGACGGTGCAGGGTCTTGAAGGTGTCCGCCAGCGTGATGATGGCGTTCAACTCCTCCTCCGGATGCTCCCAGGTCAACAGAAAATCCTTCTGGAACAGATTCGTCTTCAACGCCTGAAACGCCTTCAGATTCTTTGCTA
>CAIQPH010000044.1 GCA_903873655.1 uncultured Holophagaceae bacterium
GACCGTGAGGTAACGGACCTTGGCCCCGGCCTCCTGGCCGGGGGGGTCGGTCCAGGCGAAAGCGTCGGCCTGCGCGAGGGTGACAAGGTCGGCGGAGCCCTTGCCGGGCAGGGGTTCAAGCCAACCTTTCACCAGTCGACAGGGATGCAGCAAGGGGCGGTCGCCCTTGTGCTTCACTGCCGCAGTCAGTCGTCCCATGCGCCAGGGGTTGGGCGCGACGCGCCCCTCAAGCCGGGCCAGGGCCTGGGGGAGGAACAACAGGGCATTGACGTAGGCCGATACCGGGTTTCCCGGCAAGCCCAGCACCAGCAGGTCTCCCAGCAGGGCCGCGAGCATGGGCTTGCCGGGCTTGAGGCGGATGCGGTGGAAGAGGATCCTAGCCCCGAGATCCTCCAGCACCGTGGGCAAGTGGTCGTGGTCGCCCATGCTCACGCCCCCGGAGGTGAGCAGGATGCGGATGTCCCCGGGCTTGCGCAGAGCAGTGGCCAGGGCGACGGGGTCATCGGGCAGCGGAGCATGGAGTTCCGCCTCGGCACCGAGGCCTCTCGCAAGGGCCAGGAGCATGGGTCCATTGGAATCGCGGATCTGATGGGGCGCGGGATCGGAAACGATTTCATCCCCGGTGGAGGCTATGCCGACCCGGATACGCGGATAGGTCGGAATGGCATGGCCTTCCTGGGCGAGCAGGGCCAGCCGGGCGGCGTTGATGGGCGTACCCTCGGCCAGCAAGATGTCTCCAGCCCGGGCCAGGCATCCGCGTTCATTCACGTGGTCGCGGGGGCTTGGGTCGATCAATGGGGTGGTCGCGGTTCCAGTGGTCTGCAGCTGTTCCACGGGCACGACGGCATCGGCCCCCGGTGGCATCGCCGCGCCTGTCATGATGCGAACGGCAGTGCCAGGCGCCACGGCGAAGTCGGCGGGGTTCTGGCCGGCGAAAAGGGTGCCCAGAATCCGTCGCGGCGTGCGGCCCTCCGAGGCCCGAAGAGCCACGCCATCCATGCTCGCCCGGTCGGTGGCCGGGTCATCCCGTCTGGCACGGATCTCGGCCAGGGTGGGTGCCGGCAGGGCCTCCCATAGGCGCCGCAGGGCCTCGTCCAGAGGCAGCAGGTCCGGGTGGTCGCAGCTCATGGCCATGGCTTCGATCTTAGAGCGTGTTTTGAAGAACGACCGATGCTCTTCTCGACTCAGCCCCGATTCGAGCGCTTTCCCTCACCTTCTTTCTGGTGCCGGAGATCCATGAGTTGGAGATCGCGAATGGTCGCTTCAGTCATGGACGTGGTCACCTGGGTCTTTACCGCGCCCCAGGCGTCATGGAGAGGGCAGGGATGATCACCACCACAAGCAGGGAAGCCCATGATGCAACCCTCCATGGCCTCTGGACCTTCCATGGCAGCCACCACTTCACCCACGGTGATGCGATGGGAAGGGCGCGTAAGCCTGAATCCGCCCTTGGGTCCTCGCACGGATTCGAGGATGTCCGCCTGCACGAGGCCCTGGAGGATCTTGGCGAGATAGGGACCCGGGAGTTCCAGCTTGGAGGCAAGATTCTTCGCCAGACTGAAGGTCCCGTCCTCAGGAAGGGCTGCTAGCGCACGCAGAGCATAGCCGGTGGCAGTAGAGAAGAGCATTCCAGAGTCCTTTTTCTGATTCGAGGATTGCCGACTTCGATTTCAGAGTCCAGCCCCATTGCGACCGATCAGAGTCAGACCAGGGCACGCCAGAGCAGGACGAGTCCGACCGCGCTTAGGCCCCCCTCCCGCCAGCCCAGTGTTCGTGCGGGGATCGACCGGTGGGGCAGCAGGGCCCGCAGATAGAGCAGAACGGTCCAGCTTGTCCACAGGATTCCCGGAAGGCCCCCCGTTGCCAGGAGGACCGCGGAGATACCGGTGAGCAAGAGGTGGAGAATATGGACAAGGATCATGCGCTGGGTGAGTTCCTGGGCATCGAGGCGGTGGGCGTGCCCCAGGAAGTGGCGTACATGGATCAGGTTGGCACTTCCCAGGAGGGTAGCGAAGAGCCAAGCACGGCCAGCCTGGGCAATGGGACCTCCGCCGGCCACGACCATGGCGGCGGCCAGTCCCGAAAAGGAGGCCTGGGCCGCCAACTCCACCGTCAGGGTCCGCACGGCGCGTTCGACGTCAGCCCGCAGCGCAAGCAGGATCAAAGGGCACACACAGGCAAGTGGGATCAGGAATCGAAAATCTGAAAGGAGGAGCGTGCTGATACCGAAGGCCGCTGCTGTGCTCCCGAGCAGGAGGAGCGCATGGAGTTGAGTCGAATCCTTCGGTCCGTTGAGGTGACGCCGAAGGGCTGGGCGGCCAAGGAAGAAGGAGAGCGCAGCGAGGCCCAGACAGAGCCCTGCGAGGCTGGGGCGAAGTAGCAAGCCCAAGGCCATCGGAAAGCCGAGCATGAACCAGCTGCCATGTTCGACCGGGAGGAGACTGCGCAGGGGTGGAAGGAACTTTGACATTTCAGTGTCCGATATCCGAAATTCAGTCTGACCCCGATCATGCCACCAGGCCATGCGTTCGGTCACACCTCCGATTCAGACGCGATGAGGCGCAGGCCTTCCAGGGCTTCCTCCATGGTCAGGAACACGGGGAGCCCAGCCTCCCGCAGAGCCTGCCGGTAGCCATCGTAAAGGGCTCCTCCCTCGACGGCCACACCCACCCACTTGCCGCTGGTGCGGGCCAGGGCAGCCAGGGCGATGGTGAAGGGACCATAGACCGCCGGGTCGGAAGTATCCAAGCGCTTGGTGAGGGGCACCAGGCCCACCACCACCACATCGGCGTCCGTGTTCAGCAGGAGGCGCGCCGAGGCAAGGTAGGCGGCCTCGTCGGCCATGGGCGTGAGATCCAGGGGCAGACGCGAACTGACGAGACCACTGAGACCATGCGTCTCAATGGTGGCCGTCAGGGCCGCGGTTTCCGCTTCCGTCAGCTTGGACCCGTGGAAGGGGCCGCTAAGGAGGTCAGCGGAGACCACGGACTCGAAGCCGGCATTGGTCATGATGGCCACGGAAGCGGGTCGTCCCTTGGGGTAGGCACCCAGCCAGGCCAGGGCCGAGTCGAAGGCCTCCATGCGCTCCGCAAGCAGCACACCCGCCCGGCGCAGGACACTGGCCTGCAGGGCGTGATCGCCCGCCAGAGCGCCGGTGTGGCTGCTGGCGGCGGCCATGCCCTCCTGGCTGCGCCCCCCCTTGTAGAGCAGCACGCGGCGACCGGAATTGCGGAGAACTCGGGCGGCCTGGGCGGTGGCCTGGAGATCGCCGGGCGCAAAGCCCTCCAGATATACACCCACCACCTGCACAGCGGGATCGCCGCCGAACCCCTTCAGGAAATCCGAACAGCGTAGGTCCATCTGGTTGCCGATGGCCACGGCGGCCCGCAGACCCAATTCGGTGCGGCGGCTCAGGCGGGTGATGAGGAACGCACCACTCTGGCTCACCAAGGCCAGATGCCCGGGTTTGGCGGCAAGCGGCAGTTTCACCTCGGGGATGAAGAACGTGTTAAGGGCCTGGTCGGGACTGAAGAGTCCCAGGCCATTGGGTCCCACGATGGCTGGAGTCCACTTCCCGGCGCGACGATGCTCCTCGAGGCAGGCCACCAGGCGTTGGCCGAGCCCTTCGGAATCGGCGCCATCGCCCAATCCACCCGCCACCAGGTAGACCACGGTGGCACCACCCCCCTGGCGGCAGAGCTGTTCCACGGCCTCCAGCGTCTGGTAGGCAGGGAGGGAGAGGATGAGCTGGTCGGTGGGCGCCTCGGCCAACTCCACTACCGAAGCCAGGCAAGGCAGGCCCAGGAATGCCGGGGTTCCTGGCTTGATGAGGCGCAGGGCACCCACCGGTAGGTCGGACTTGCGGATGTTCTCCAGGATGATGCGGCCCACGGTGCCATCGCGGCTGGAGACGCCCGCGATTACGAGGCTGCGGGGGTTGAGCAGGGCCCGGTACCAGGTGAGGTCGGGGGTCGCGACAGTGGCCGCGATGGGACTGTCCAGGGTGCCGACGCCATCCAGGGCCGTGGGCAGGCCATTGTTGTCCAGCACGACGGGATTGAGCTCAAGCAGGCTGACGCCTTCCCGCTCCAGCCCCTCGGCTGCACGCCAGAGTCCCTTGAGGAAGGCCAGGAGCTTCGCCTCGTCAGTGAGGGCTTCCGTACCACGCTGGTAGCCAAGCCAGGTGCGTCCCAGCCAGTGGGCGCGGAGGTCATCCAGGGCCTGTTCCGGCGTCATCAGAGCGATGGGCCAGAGCATGGGCGGTGCCAGGGCCGCCCAGGCATCGGCCTGGAGGCCACCGATGCCGCACACGACGAGCCATCCAGCGTCTGGGTCCCGCTTGAGGGAAACGAGCGCCTCCGTGGGCAACCCCGAGAGACGTTTGAAGGCCACCCTCTCGCAGACGAGCCCCCCGATCCAGGGATGCTCCGGCACGCGCAGTTGCATGGCCGTGGCCTCAGCCTTCAGGGCTTCGAGGTCGAAGGTCCCGAAATACACCGCGTCCCGGTCGGACTTGTGCCAGAGCTGATCCGCGATGCCCTTCAGCACGATGGGTTCGCCAGGGGCGAAAGGCAGGCTGGTCGATTCCAGGAAGCCGTGGCGTGGCACCCGCAGGCCCGCAGCGGCGAGCAGGCCGTAGGCCCGCCCCTCATGGAGGAATCCCGTGGGCGTGTGCATGTCAGACCCCTACTGGGTCGTGGACCAGGCCACGCCCCGCCTGAAAGGCTTCGAGGTTCTTCTCCAGGACGCGGGCGCCCTTGGCTTCAAAGCGCTGGGAGATGACCTCATGCCAGACCCCCTCGGACACGGGCAGGAAGGTTGAGGCCAGACCCAACAAAGCCATGCCACCCGCCTGCCGGTGATTCAACCGCCGGGCCAACGCCTCAGTGTCCACGAGGTGGCAGCCACGCACGCGCTTCAGGGCGGCGTACACATCGTCCAGGGGCGGATAGCCCTCCATGTCCGCCTGGGGTTCCTCGGAAACCACCAGCTGGCCGTTCATGCGCAGCATGGCGACATAGCGCAGGGCCTCGAGGGGTTCGAGGGCGATGAGCAGGTCGGCGCAGCCTTCGTCGATGATGGGTGAGGTGAGGGGCACGTCGGAAAAGCAGACCTGGGCATGGACGCTGCCCCCGCGCTGGCTCATCCCGTGGATTTCGGACTGCAGGGCGTGGAGACCGCTGCGGCGGAGGGCTTCGAGCACAATCTGGGCGAGGGAGAGGACGCCCTGGCCACCGACGCCTGAAAGGACGATGCCATGGATGCGGGGAGCGCTCATGGGCGGACCTCTGGGGTGCAACCGACCTGCTCCACGCAGGCCCTCAGTTCGCGGTCGTGGTCCTTCAGTACGCCCCGACGGAGGGACTGGATGCACTCCCGCCGGAAGACGACCACCGAGGGCCCGGGATGTCCCAGCGCCGACTCCAAGGCCTTCACGTTGGCCTCATGCTGTTTCGGCAAGGGCGTCAGCACCTGGAGCTGGGCCTCGGAAATGCCCATGCCGAGCACCATGCGCTCCACTTGGTCAAGGGCCTGGCTGGGCTGCTGGCCCGTCATGCCCACCACCCGGTTGTCGAGGATGAGGATCGTGACATTCACACCCGAATCGGCGGCGGTTAGCAGGGCAGGCAGGCCACTGTGTCCGAAGGTCGAATCCCCAATGACGGCTACCGAGGGCGTCTGGCCCGCCATGGCTGCACCCACGGCCATGCTGATGCTGGCTCCCATCTCGACTACGGCGTGGATGGCAGTCATGGGTTCCTGGGCGGCCAGCGTATAGCAGCCGATGTCGCCGAAGACGCGGGCATCGGCTAGGCCCAGGTTCCGCAGGGCCTCCTGCAGGGCCTCGTAGGCGTCCACATGACCACATCCGTCGCAGAAGCGCGGAGCCCGGATCGGCAGATCCAGAGAGCTAGCCGCCTGGCCCTCGGTGGTGACCAGCCCGAGGGCATTCTTGAGCAGGCGTGGCGTCAGCTCACCGGTACGCGGAAGCGAGCCATCCAGCCTTCCGTGGATCTTCCCGGCCCTCTGGAATGTCAGCCGTTCCTCCAGCACCGGGTAGTCCTCTTCAAATACGAAGACCTCGTCCACTTGGGCAAGGAAGGCCGGCTCCAGACCCGGGTCCATCGGATAGGCGGCCACTTCCAGGCGGGGCATAGCGTTCAGCTCAGGATGCTCCAGGGCCAGCTGCTGGAAATAGGCGCGACCCATGCCCGCCACGGCCACACCCCGGCGGCCGCTGCCGGCCACCAGGCGGTTCATGGAGGACAGTGCCTCGACCATGCGCGGCTGCTTGGCCAGCAGGTCTAGGTAGCGACGGCGGGCATTGGAGGGAATGAGCACCCAGTCCTGGATGGTCTCCTTAGGCGCCAACCCCAGGCCGGTGGGAGCCAGCACCTCGCGCCGGATCATCAGAGCGCGGCAGTGGGCGAGGCGGGTCACGAGGCGCACCATCACCGGCACCTGCAGGGTCTCCGACAGCTCGAAGGCGCGCCAGGTGAAGTCGTAGCACTCCTGGACCGTGCTGGGTTCCAGCACAGGCAACCAGGCAAACTTGGCCAGGCGGCGACTGTCCTGCTCGTTCTGGCTGCTGTGCATGCCCGGATCGTCGGCCACCAGGAGGACCAGGCCGCCCCGGACGCCGGTCAGGGCCGAGTTGGCATAGGCATCCATGGCGACGTTCAGGCCCACGTGCTTCATGGTCACCAGGGCGCGATGGCCGGCATAGCTCACGCCCAGGGCCAGGTCGTAGGCCACCTTCTCGTTGGCGGCCCACTGGGCCAACCGGTCCTCGGGCTCGGCGTGGATCATGGCTTCGACGTACTCGAAACCCTCGGTGGATGGCGTGCCCGGGTATCCGAACGCGCCCTTGATGCCGGCATCGAAGGCAGCGCAACCCACCGCCTCCACCCCCAGCGCCAGGGTGCTCTGAGCCATGCCAGCCTCCACCTTTTCAAACCAAGAAGTATGGTGAGCACAGTCAGTGTCCCGGATCACACGGCGGTTCGCTGACGGAGACGTGTGCGTGGTGTCACAGGCGCCTTCCGGGTTCCCGCGGGCCCTGGAAGAAACCCGGGAACTTATCCCAGTGCCCCAAGTCACAACTTTGTCGCAAGCGGCCCATCTTGGTCTGCCACCAAGCAAGCAATTTAGTTCTTTTTTACTAAACGACAATTGATCAAACTATTTAAAAATATCAACTTACAGATTAAATCAAAAGACATGAACGTGTTTTAAAAGAGATCTTAAAAACTATAGTGGCATATATGAAAAATCATTCCTTCTCTTGAGGTCGATTGAACTCGGGCCTAGTGTCGTTACCTGACCCGTACATCAGCTACTTCTCTCGTCGATTCCAGGAGGCTCCACATGACGCCACGTACCGTCGGAACAATCTCTGGACTCGGCCCACACGCACCACTCGTCTTCTAGAACGGCCCAGCGCACCGCGCATTGCGAGATGAGGCGAACCATGAAACGACGCACCTATGTGGCCCTGCTCGCCACCCTGATGTCAGCCACCGCCTGGGGCCAGGAGGTCAGCCTCTACGGCACCACCATGGCGGAGATGTGGAAGCAGAACATACCTGGCTCTGACCAGACCACCTATACGCCGGCGACCCAGTATCTTGGGATCGATGCAAACAAGCTGGGCTCCGACAACCTGTCCTTGCACCTGTTCGGGTGGGGGCGGGCGGATCTCTCCGATGCCAGCAGTTTCGATGGTTCGAAATCAGGCGGTTACCTGAACTACGGCTACCTGCAGTACCGCTTTGATCAGGCGAATGCCGAGATCAAGGCGGGCCGCTTCACGGTCAACCAGAGCACCGGTTTCGAGCAGGTGGATGGCGTCAGCGCCCGGACGGACCTCCGGGGCGGATTCACGATTTCCGCCTTCGGCGGGAGGCCCGTGTTCTTCAAGACCGTGGACCCCGCCGCCCAGTCCGACTACAACTTCCAGCACGATTTCATCTTCGGAACCCGGTTGGCCTGGCGCCTGCCCCAGGTCACCGAGATCGGTGTCTCCTACCTTGAGGACGGAACCAAGCCGGCCCAGGATCTGCCTCACCCCTCGCTGGTGGACTACACCCGCCGGCAGCTGGGGCTGGACCTCCTGCTCACGCCCAGCAGTGCCTTCGACCTCCGGGGCCGGACGGTGTTTGACGTGGCCAACCATCCCGACGTCGCCCCTGGGGCCCCGAAGCACTCCGATATCGCCGAGCATGACTACACGGTGACGTGGAGGCTGGGCAGCCAGGTGTCCGTGACCGGTAATTACGCCGAGCGGAACTACTTCGCCTATTTCGCGGGAACCAACCTGCCTTCCCTGTTCAAGCAGGACGATAACGACATGTTCCGTGGCTGGGGGGGGAAGGTCACCTGGACGACCGAAGCCAACTTCCAAGCGGTGGCAGACTATCGCCACATGCATCGGGAAACCTTCGGGGATGCCAATGCCGCCGGTGGCGAGATGCGCTGGAGCTTCAATGAAAAGGCCGTCCTGTTTGGCGTAGGGGGGCGCTGGGTGAACGCCGTGGACACGAAGTTCGTGGATCCCACGCAGCCCTATCTGAGCCTCAGCTACAAGGAGGCCCGCATCTGGACCCTGGTCACCAAGGGCCGGTTCACGGCGAGTCTGGATGGCATCCTCCAGCACTACGACAGCGGCAACCCCTACCTGGCCGATTTCCGGAATGTATACGAAGTCGTGGGCTCGCTGGGCTTCCAGGCCTCCACAAACGTGAAGGTATCCGGCGATGTCAGCTACGGCAGCAACCCCGTGGCCAAGCATGAAACCCGGGGATTGCTGAAGGCCGAGTACCGGTTCGGCTTCGCTAAGAAGGGAGGTCAGTGATGGCCCGGAAGACCGTTCTCCAGTTTCTCGCTCTCGTGCTGGGTCTCGGCGTGCTGATGGCCTGCGGCCTGGTGTCACCCGAGACGAGCTTCGCGCGGACCCACCCTGATGGCTTGGGTGCGGGTCGCCCCATCTGCTCCGAGTGCCACAGCAACGATGTGGCCAAGGGGTCACTCAAGGCCTACGCCACTTTCGATCACACGCCCACTTTCGTGAAAGAACACCGCTTCCAGGCCAACCAGGATCCCAACACCTGCGCCGCCTGCCACGCCCCATCCTTCTGTGTCGATTGCCACGGCGGCAAGGTGCCGATGAAGCCCGCCACACGGTTGGCCGACCGTCCCGACCGCGACACGCCGCACCGGGGCGATTACCTCACCCTCCACAAGATCGAAGGGCGGCTGGATCCATCCTCCTGCTACAGGTGCCACGGTCGGGCCAACAACGATCAGTGCCGCGCCTGTCACCGGTAGTCATCCGCTGAGTCTCGAAGGGGAACACCATGAGCAAAGTCAAATGGATGGCTGGTAGCTGTTTCGCGATGGCCCTCGCACTGCTTGCCTGGGGCTGCGCCGGCAAGGCCGGGCCAGCGCCAGCGTTCAGCACGGTCACGGGGCAGCATCCGGCGGATTGGATCCAGGTCCACTACGCCGGCTACGTCCAGAATCCTGATCAGTGCCGGAGCTGTCACGGTTCTACGACGGATCCCGCGCAGGCCGGCGGCATCGCCAAGGTGAGCTGCTTCAGCTGCCATGCCAAGGGTGTCGACCACCCCGCCGGATGGGCCGACCACATGCAGCATGGACGCAATGGTGCCCAGCTCGCGCCGGTGGCGACGAACGATACAACAGTCCCAGTGATGGCGGGCATGAGCCACTGCCAGAAGTGCCACGGGTCAAGCTACAACAATGGCCTCGCCGTTTCCTGCAAGTCCTGCCACACCACGGCGCCCCACCCGCCCAAGCCTTGGGATGATCCTACCTGGGTAAATTCCTCCCACAGCGCGACCGATCAGGCCAATGCTCCGGCCTGCGCCCAGTGCCACACGGGTGGCGCGAACTCGGACATCCAGCCCGTCATCCCCGCACCGGCGGGAACGCCCCCAGGCTGCTTCAACGGCACCCTGTGCCACACCAATGCCTTTCCTCCAAGCACCACTGCCCCCGCTGCCACCAAGGCCCTGGCTCATTGAAGACTATGGTGCGAATCAGGCCTTCAGGTCCACAGGAGGTGCCCCATCCAATTGATTGATCAATACAAGCACGCAACCTCACTTCGTCCACCCACGCTTCACCACCTCACAACGGAGAATGCAACATGAAGCATCGTCCTCTGAAACAGCTCTGCGGACTTTTGGCCTCCGCAGCGGTCGCCCTCGTGCTGATCGGTTGTAACGGGAGTTCCGGCCAGAACGGCGCCAACGGCACCAACGGCACCAACGGCACCAATGGCACCAACGGCACCAACGGCAGCAACGCCCTGGTCACCATCAATGCCGCCAACCTCTCGGCGGCCGAGTGGGGCGCCACGTCCTTCAGCGGTTCTGTCTCCAGCGTGGATCTCAGCAAGGGCACGCCCATCGTTAACTTCAGCGTGACCTCCAATGGCACGCCCGTCGTCGGCCTGGGCTTCACCTCCCAGTCGGCCACGGCCAAGTACCCCGGCTATGCCAACCTCGCCTTCACCATCGCGAAGCTGGTACCCGGCACCGGTCCCGGCACCACCCAGTGGGTGAACTACATCGTCACCTCCTCGCCCACCACCACCGCCGCCGCCGCGCCCACCAAGCCCACCACCGATAACATCGGCACCCTGGTGGACCATGCGGACGGCACCTACACGTACACCTTCTACCGCGACATCACCCAGGTGAAGGCCGTCTTGGATGCCGCCACCTACACTGCCCCCAACGTCGAGGCCGATCTGGGCGATGTGTCCTACCAGCCCACCCTGACCCATCGCGTGGCGATCCAGGTGGGCGGCTCCGCCCGCGGCACCGGGACCAATACCCCCAATGCCACCGCCGGCGCCACTGCCGTCAACATCCTGAATCCTGCCAACATCATCTACGACTTCATTCCGGCCACCGGCAAGGCCATCGCCGCCACCGACACCAGCCGGACCGTGGTGAACGTCGCGGCCTGCAACGCCTGCCACACCCGCCTGGTCGTCCACGGCGGCAGCCGCGTGGATCCCAACTTCTGCGTGATCTGCCACACTGATCAGCGGAAGTATGGCAACGCCAACTCGACCGTCGTCGCCGGTGTCGTCACGCCACCTACCGGCACCACCGCTACCTACAAGGTCAATGGCCTGGCCCTCGGCAACTTCCCCAACTTCATTCATCAGCTCCACATGGGTGAAAACCTCTCCAACACGGGCTACAACTACGCCAACATTCTGCTCAACGGCGTCCGCTACCCCCAGGACATCCGCAACTGCCAGACCTGCCACACCAACCAGCCCCAGAGCGCAGTCCTGGATGCGCCTCCCGTGGCGCCCCAGACGGCCCAGGGCGACAACTGGATGAACGTGCCCAGCCGCTTGGCCTGTGGCGCCTGCCACGACAACGTGGACTTCACCAAGACCCATGGCAGCAACGTGCCCGCCTCCGATACCACGGACGACCACCTCTGCAGCCTGTGCCACACGCCGGCCGCCATCGCCGTCTACCACACCCCCGTGTGGACGCCCGTCCAGAGTGGCCAGAACATCGCTCCCGCCCACGGCGGCATGCAGAGCTACAGCTACCAGGCCACCAACACGGCCAACCTGCCCAAGAACGCGCACAGCATCAGCTGGAACCTCATCTCTGCCAAGGTTGACGCCACCGGCGTGCCGAGCCTGACCTTCAGCATCCTGATGGACGGCAAGGCCATCACGCTGAACGCGCAGCCTGCCACTGTCCCCGCCACCACCACGGCGGTCGACATGTTCCCGGCCTCCGCGCCTTTCGTGAACAACCTGTTCGGTGCCGCGACCGACGCTCCTGAATTCTTCCTGATCGCGGGCCTTCCCCAGGATGGCATCGTCCCGGCGGACTACAACTACCGGGCCACACCCACTCTTAAGAGCATCTGGAGCGGCGCTGCGGCCGCCGCTGCCCTCCCAATCACCTGGAAGGACAACGGCAATTCGACCTACACCATCACCGCCACGGGCTACAAGCTGCCCGCCGGCACGGGCGTGGTCGCCATGGGCATCGGTCTCGGTATGTTGACCGAAACGGATCTCACCCCAGCCAAGACTGATCCCAACCAGATTTCCAGCTACATCCTGGCGGCCAATTCCACGCCGTTCACCCAGATGGATTTCACCTACAACGCGAACGCCTACACCGCCCTTCCGACCGGCGGCCTGATCATTCCCAGCCGCGTCCAGATGATGAATGTGGCCGGCGCAGGCGCGGGCAAGATTCCCATCATGTCCCGCCGCAACATTATCAAGGTCAACGCTTGCAACATCTGCCACGGCACCTTGGGGGCCTTCACGGCCGTCAACGCGGCGAGCAATTTCCACGGCGTCGGTATCGGCGACGGCAATGATGGCGCCAGCTGCATCATCTGCCAC
>CAIQPH010000045.1 GCA_903873655.1 uncultured Holophagaceae bacterium
GGCGCAGCAGGCCCATGCTGCTGTTCAGCTCGTCCAGGGTGCCGTAGGCCACCAGCCGCAGGTGCGACTTGCTCACCCGGTCGCCCCCGAACAGGCCCGACGACCCGTCATCACCCGTGCGCGTGTAGAGCTTCATGACTGAACCTCAATCAAAAAAGAGGACAGGATTAACAGGGCTATAAGATTGATTAACAGGATTAAGGAAACTAATTAAGAGATATGGTGTGAATTGATTTCTTACTTTTTTATAATCTTGTTAATCCTGTTTTTCATCCTGTTCATCCTGTCCAAGCATTCTGCTGGTGTGGGTCGGCGCCTACGCCCCGCCGTGAGCGCGGCTCCAGGCCACGGTGTCGGCGCGCCAATTCTTCAGAGCCTCTGACCCGGCGATATCCACGATGCCGCGAGTCTCCGCCTCCTGGGAGAGCGACTCGAAGGAGCTCAGCACGGCGATGGCGATGCGGGCCACGGCGAAGGCCGCCTCGGCCTGGGGCAGGCCATAGCTGAACAGCGCCAGCACCGCCGGGACTTCCGCCCCCTCCGCCCGGAGGGCCTCGGCGCACCTGAGGCTGGACATGCCAGTGGAGATCAGGTCCTCGATGAGCACGGCGCGGTGCCCCTTCGCCAGAGGCCCTTCCACCTGCCGCCCCATGCCGTGGTTCTTGGGTGTGGGCCGCACGTAGGCCAAAGGCAGCTTCAGGCGGTCGGCCACCATGGCGGCCCAGGGCACCCCCGCGGTGGCGGCGCCGGCGATGAGCGTGGGCTCCAGAGCGCTGGACTGCGCCACCAGGGCCTCCACGATCTGGTCCCGCACCTGCGGAAAGCCCATCAGCTGGCGGTTGTCGCAATAGATCGGGGACTTCAGCCCGCTGGCCCAGGTGAACGGGTCCAGCGGCTGGAGCTTCACTGCACCCACGTCCAGCAAGCAGCCAGCGAGATCACGCGCAGACAAAGACATCACAGGCTCCCACAGAAAGCACACACCGATAAACCCTGGTTCAAAAGATTAAAAGCATCTTTTAACCACCGATGAACACCGATGAACACCGATAAAAGCAAGAAAAAGGCAACCCGATTATCGGCGGGACTCAGCCCATCTTTTCCAAGATCAAAAGCTGAAACCACAGATTTTACAGATGAGCGCCGACCCGACTCGCCTGGGCCCGCTGCAGGCGGTCTCCGGCCTGGCCGGAGATCAATGGGGGCGCCAGGACCGCGCCCCCCAAAAGGTGCGATCCCGGCGCCCCCATTGAAGCCCTGGCTGACGAAGCGACATCCCCAAGCGGGCCCAGAGATGCGCTTTTTAAATCTGTGTGAATCTGTGTGAATCTGTGGATCAACTGTCTTTTTCTTTTCCCCGGTACAGTCCTTCTTTGACAGTCTATTCAGTGGCAAATCGCTAGGGTGCATCATCGTGACACCCGTCGAATCTGTGGTTTCGGGGTGCCGAAGTTGATGAGCAGGCAGGTGGGAATCCCGGTGGCCTTGAGGTAGTTCAGGCATTGCGCGAGAAGATCGATCACGTCAATCACTCTTGTGGAAGCCAATGGGCTTCTTCTTGGAGATGGGGGGTTCCATAAGCTGCCGGATGGCATCGAAGACTGCCTTGAACTGGGAGTCGTATTTGCGCTCCAGATTGTTCAGTTTCTTTGCCAAATCCTGGTGTGTAGCCAGCATCTCCCGGAGCCGCACGAAAGCCCGCATGATCTCTATGTTGACCAGGATTGCCTTCTCGCTCCGAAGGACACCGGAAAGCATAGCCACGCCTTGCTCGGTGAACGCGTAGGGGGCATACCGGCGACCACCCCAGGCACTTGAGATGCCAATCTGGGATCTCAAGCTGGCCCATTCCTCTTCAGTGAGTTGAATCATGAAGTCAGCTGGGAACCGCTCGATGTTCCGCTTAACAGCACGAACCAGAGTTCCTGTTTCCACGCCATAGAGGGCCGCGAGATCCGCATCGAGCAAAACCTTCTCCCCCCTGATAAAGAGGATGGTCTTGGTGACTCGCTCGACAAGGCCGTGCGGTGAGTTCATGGTTGTTCAATCCATCGCGGGAAGGGACTTCAGAAACTATCCTTTGACGACGATGCTGACCAGTTTCCCACCGGGCGGCAGCACGACCTTCACGACTTCCTTGCCGGCCAGGTGCGGCTGGGCTTCGGGGCAGGCCAGGGCCGCCACCCGGCGCTGATCCTCGGTGGCGCCAGCCGACACGGTGACGCGGCCGCGCACTTTGCCGTTCACCTGCACTACCACCAGCACCTCGTCGGCTTCCAGATACTGGGCGTCCGCCTCGGGCCACGATGCCTGCATGCAGAGGCCTGGGTGCCCCAGCTGGGCCCAGAGCTGCTCGGCCAGGTGGGGCGCCACCGGCGACATCAGGCGCACGAAGGCATCCAGAGCGTGCTGCAGCACCGCGCCGCGATGGGGCGCGTCGCCAGGCAGGTCGTGCAAGGTGTTCGACAATTCCATGAGGCCCGAGACCACGGTGTTGAACTGATAGCGGCGCTCCAGGTCGTCCGTCAGCCGCGCGACGGTCTGATTGAGCTTGATGAGCAGGGCCTTCTCCTCGGCACTCAACTGTTCCTTCGCAGGCAAGGGCTCTGACGTGAGGACGTGTTCGTCGATCATGCGCGAGACGCGCTTGAGGAAGCGGGTGGCGCCTTCGATGCCCTCGAAGCCCGTCCAGTCGATCTCCTTCTCGATGGGCGCCGCAAAAGTCATGAAGAGGCGGAGCGCATCCGCCCCGTACTTCGAGATCACCTCGTCGGGGTCCACGATGTTGCCCTTGGACTTGCTCATCTTGGAGCCGTCCTTCAGCACCATGCCCTGGCAGATCAGCTTCTGGAAGGGTTCCGGTCCCGAGGCCAGACCCAGGTCGCGCAGCACCTTGTAGAAGTAGCGGGCATAGATCAAGTGCATGGTGGCGTGCTCGATGCCGCCCACATACAGATCCACCGGACTCCAGGCGTCGCACTCGGCCTTGGCGAAGGGCAGCTCCGCGTTCGCCGGGTCCAGGTAGCGCAGCCAGTACCAGCTGCTGTCCACGAAAGTGTCCATGGTGTCGGTCTCACGCCGCGCGGCTCGACCGCAGCTTGGACACTGCGTGTCCAAGAAGGAGCGGGAGGTGGTGAGGGGCGAAGGGCCGACGCCGGTAAAGGCGACATCCTCGGGCAGGCGCACGGGCAGATTCTCGGCCTTCTCGGGGACCACACCGCAGTGGTCGCAATGAACTGTCGGGATGGGTGTGCCCCAGTAGCGCTGGCGGCTGAGGCCCCAGTCCTTGAGCTTATAGGTGGTGGTCTTCGCCGCGCGATCGCCCAGCCTGGCGACCATGGCCGTGACCGCAGCCTCGCTGGTCATGCCCGTGAACTCGCCGCTGTTCACCAGGGTGCCGAGGTCCCAGGCGCTCTCGGCTTCGATGACCTGGGGAATGGCCAGGCCGTACTTCTCAGCGAACTCGTGGTCCCGTTCGTCGTGGGCGGGCACGCCCATGACCGCGCCGGTGCCGTAGTCCATGAGCACATAGTTGGCGGCGAAGACCGGCACCTGCTCGCCGGTGAAGGGATGCAGCACCGACAAGGCCGTCCTGTGGCCCAGCTTCTCATCGCTGGTGAGGCGCTCCTCGTGGCTCAGGGAGGCCACCTGCTCGCAGAACGCCTTCAGCGCGGGATCCGATTTCGCGGCCTGCTCGATGACCGGGTGCTCGGTGCTCAGCGCCATGAAGGTGACGCCGAACAGCGTATCGAGCCGAGTCGTGAACACCTCGATCTCTTCCCCACTCGTGAGCGCGAAGCACGCACGAGCCCCTTCCGAGCGGCCGATCCAGTAGCGCTGCATGGTCTTCACGTTCTCGGGCCAGTCGAGGCCGTCCAGGCAGGCCAGCAGCTCGTCCGCGTACTTCGTCGTCTTGAAGAAGTACTGCTCCAGGGGCTTCTGGGTGACCGGATGGCCGGTGCGTTCGTCTTTGCCGTCCACCACCTGCTCGTTGGCGAGCACGGTGCCCAGGGCCTCGCACCAGTTCACGGTGCGCATGGCGCGAAAGACATCGCCCCGCTCCCACATCTTCAGGAAGAGCCACTGGTTCCAGCGGTAGTAGTCGTCCTGGTAGCTGGCCACTTCGCGGTCCCAGTCGTAGCTGATGCCCATCTTCTGGATCTGGCCCTTCATCTCCTGGATGTTGGCGCGGGTCCAGAGGGCGGGGTGGATGCCGTTCTTGATGGCGGCGTTCTCTGCAGGCAGGCCGAAGCTGTCCCAACCGATGGGATGCATGACCTCGTAGCCGCGCATCCTGCGGAAGCGGGCCGTGACATCGCCCAGCGTGTAGTTGCGCACATGGCCCATGTGGATGCGGCCCGAGGGATAGGGCAGCATGACGAGCATGTAGAAGGTTTTTGAATCCGGCAGCAGCTCACTGGCCCACTTGGCGCGGAAGGCGCCGGACTCGAGCCAGCGCTGCTGGATCTCGGGTTCCTGGGTCAGGGGCTGGAACGGCATGGCAAAACTCCATCGGAACCCTTGATTCTACAAGGAAATCCAGATGGTCTGAAGCCCTGAGAGGCCCAGACAGGGCATTTCAAGCGCAACACCTGGAACCACCGATGAACACCGATAAACACCGATCACAAGCTGATCAAACAAAGCGCTGGTCACGGAAGACGCAGAATAAAGCAGGAAGGCACGGAAAAATCCAGGGGACATTCGCTCCAAAAGCACGGGCTGTATCCCGGGGGCACTTGGATTGCGCTTCCTGGGACGCGATCTAGGTGCCCCCGGGATCACTTCCGGCCAAGCCGGAAGCCGCCTTCGGCGGGCCCGCGCGGCGAGGTCCACGGCCCCTTCCGTGTCCTCCGTGAAATTCCGTGTCTTCCGTGACCAGCCACTCCTTTGAAAATTGGCGGGCATTATGGGGGACCACAGGATTGCCTTCCTTTAGCCGCGAAGGACAACTGCAAATTGGCCACAAAGGGCACAAGGAGACACAAAGGAATGCAGGCGCGGGCCCGTTACCTTTTTGTGTCCTTGGTGCTCTTTGTGGCTATGGTCTTTTGCGGGTCTTTAGGGTGGAGTGCCTCAGCTCAGAACGTGTAGTGCAGCCCCACGGAGGCGCTCCATTTGGGCTCGAGCTGGAGGCCGTTGACCCGCTGGGCCACGGGCAGCTGGCCGAAGACATAGACCTGGAAGGCATGGCTGAGGTTGAAGGTCAGGCCAGGGCTCAGGTAGACCAGGGTGGCGCCACTGTTGGGAAGGTCCGCATTGACGCCTGACTCCCGGCCTTCGGCCCGCAGGTTCAGCTGCAGGTGGGGCGTGACACTGGCAAAGCCGCTGTAGCGCACGCCGAAGTTCGCGTTCACGCCGTCGGCGGGCTTGAAGCCGTTCTTCTCGGCCAGGGGCTTCTGGAAGAGCACCTGCCCGAAGCAGCCCCAGTCCGGCGCGAGGCTGCCGAAGGCGTAGCAGCCGAGCAGCAGATCCAAGGTGCCCGTGCCCAGCTGCAGGCCCGCGTCGAGGGGCATGCCCGCTTCCGCGCCCGCGTTGAAGGTCTGCCTGGTGCCGCCGGTGGGCAGCTTCAGGCCGAACTGCACACCAAAGGAGTGATCCTCCGAGAAGCCCTGGTAGCGTCCCAGCACGCGCACATCACCCAGGCCTTTGCCTTGCGAGAAGGAGGGGTCCGTGTCCCCCCCAGCGATGGTCACGTGGGTGCGGTCGTACGAGGGGATGATCAACGCCACACCCCAGTCGGCATTGGGCGTGTAGTCCAGCGTCAGGGTGAGGTTGCGGTTGAGGGTCTGCTGCTGGATCTCCTGGTCGTTGGAAAAGGAGAAGGCTGCCCGGTCCACGGATTGCGTACCCGAGCGCAGTTGGTCCTGGTTGAAATAGTCGAACCTCAGGTCGGCCCGGAAGCCCGCCTGGACCGAATAGCCCTGGCTGGCCCAGTCGGAGTTCAGCGTGCACCCGCAGGCCCCGCAGGCCTGGGCCGCCGGCGCGGCGGCCAGGAGGACCGTGAAGAGGGCCAGTACAGAGCGTTGACGCATGGAACACCTCAGGAGCGGCGGGCTCTCCAATTCTGCATGTAGGGACAGTCATGCGTCTGCATGAATTCGCCACGGGCGAGATACCGAGACCTTTCCAGCGAACCTTTAGAGCCCCTTCCCGAAGCTGGAACCACCAAACGGATTAACAACGTCTTAACACCAGGACCCCAAGTCCTAACAGCGGCCTAACACCCACCGGCACCATGCTGTCACATCGGCCTGTGGAATCTGGTCTCCAAGACGGCCACCAGCCGGTAGGAGGAAATGTCATGCACCTGCTGATGTCCTGGTTCCTGCCACTGGGCACAACCATGGGAGTGGTAGGCACCCAGACCGCGAAGGATTTCTTCTTTCGCGAGAAGAAGAAGCGACTCGAAGGGATCTTCGCTCTGCTCCTGGCCTGGATCCCCCTCCTGGCCTGGATGGCGGCCCAATTCCTCTCCGACCCTGCGAGGTAACGATGAACCCGACCCTGCTCCTCGCCTCCCTGCTGGCCCTAGGCCTGCTGGGCTACCTCACCTTCGCCCTGCTGAAGCCGGAAAAGTTCCAATGACTCATGCCTGGACCCAGAACCTGCTCTACCTGGCCCTGCTCCTGGGCCTGGCCTTCCCCTTGGGGAATTTCATGGCCAAGGTCCTGGAAGGGGAGCGGACTTTCCTCCATCCCGTCCTCGGACCCCTGGAACGCGGCCTCTACCAACTGATGGGCGTACGCGAGGACGAGGACATGGGCTGGAAGGCCTATGGCTGGTCCATCACCCTCATCAAGCTCCTGGGCCTGGCCGCGGTGTTCCTCCTGATGAAGACCCAGGCGGCCCTGCCCCTCAATCCCGAGCACCAGGCCAACGTCGCCACGGATCTGTCCTTCAATACCGCCGTGAGCTTCATCACCAACACCAACTGGCAGGCCTACGGCGGCGAGTCCACGCTTAGCTACCTCACCCAGATGCTGGGCCTCACGGTGCAGAACTTCATCTCCGCCGCCACGGGCATCGCCGTGCTGGTAGCGCTTGTGAGGGGCATCACCCGCCGGAGTGCCACTGGCCTGGGCAACGCCTGGGTCGATCTGGTGCGCAGCATCCTCTACATCCTGCTGCCCCTGTCCTTCGTCTATGCGCTCTTCCTCGTGTCCCAGGGCCTCATCCAGAACTTCTCTGCCTATGTCCACACAGCGGGCGGTCAGGTGCTCGCCATGGGCCCCGCAGCCTCCCAAGTCGCCATCAAGATGCTGGGCTCCAATGGCGGCGGCTTCTTCAATGCCAACGGCGCCCACCCCTTCGAGAACAGCTCGCCCCTGTCCAACTTCATCCAGATGCTGAGCATCCTCGCCATTCCGGCCGCGCTCTGCATCAGCTTTGGGCGGCTGGTGAAGGACCGTCGCCAGGGCTGGGCCCTGCTCGCGGCCATGACCCTGATCTTCGTGGGGGCCCTGGCCGTCTGCACCCAGGCCGAAGTGAAGGGCAATCCGGCCCTGACCCGGCTGGGCGCGGACCAGACGGCTAGTGTGGTCGAAGGTCTAGAACAACCCGGCGGCAACATGGAGGGCAAAGAACTGCGCTTCGGCCCTGGCGGATCGGCGCTCTGGGCCACAGCCACCACGGCAGCCTCCAATGGCTCTGTGAACAGCATGCACGATTCCTTCACACCCCTGGGCGGCCTGGTGCCCCTGTGGCTCATGCAGCTGGGTGAGGTCGTCTTCGGTGGCGTGGGTTCGGGCCTCTACGGCATGCTCATGTTCGCCCTAGTGGGCGTCTTCATCGGCGGTCTCATGGTGGGCCGAACGCCGGAATACCTGGGCAAGAAGGTGGAAGCCTTCGAGATGAAGATGGCCTCCATCGCCATCCTCCTGCCCTGTGCCGCAGTGCTGATCGGCACGGCCATCTCGGTGCTGGTCGCCAACGCCACCGCTTCCGTGAGCAATCCCGGGCCCCATGGCTTCAGCCAGATCCTCTACGCCTGGAGCAGTGCCTCCAACAACAACGGCAGCGCTTTCGCTGGCCTGAACGCCAACACACACTTCTACAACTACGGCCTGGCCATGGCCATGCTCCTGGGCCGCTTCGGCGTGTTCTGGCCGGTGCTGGCCCTCGCGGGCTCACTCGTGAAGAAGAAGTACACCCCCGAGAGTCTGGGCACCCTGCCCACGCACACGCCGCTGTTCGTCGGCGTGCTCATCGGCGTCGTGCTCCTGGTGGGCGCCCTCACCTTCTTTCCGAGCCTAGCCCTCGGTCCCATCGCCGAGCACCTGGCCTTGCACTAATTCGTTTCCCTTCTCAGCCGATTCACGTTCTCACGACGAGGCCATTCATGGTTTCCCACTCCAGGCAGGACATCCATGCCCGCCCCCTTTTCGAACCCAGCATCGTGCGCCGCGCGGTCTCCGACTCCTTCTGGAAATTGAATCCCATTCATCAACTTCGGAACCCCGTCATGTTCACCGTGTGGATCTGCAGCGCCTTCACCACGGGCCTGTGGATCCAGGCCCTCACCGGGCACGGTGAAGCCCGCACCACCTTCATTCTCGCCATCGCCCTCTGGCTTTGGTTCACCCTGCTCTTCGCCAATTTCGCGGAGGCCATGGCCGAGGGCCGGGGCAAGGCCCAGGCGGATTCCCTTCGGAAGTCCAAGCGGGACGTGAAGGCCAAGCGCCTGCGAGGACCAGATCGCCAGGGCGCCTTCGATATCGTGGATGCCCCGGATCTGCGCATCAACAACCTAGTTCTCGTGGCGGCAGGCGAGACCATCCCAGGGGA
>CAIQPH010000046.1 GCA_903873655.1 uncultured Holophagaceae bacterium
CTTCCTCTACACCCTGGCCGGTTCGGTGCTGATGCTGGTGGCGATCCTCGCCATCTACTTCCTGCAGCACAAGACCACGGGCTCGTACGACTTCTCCCTGGCCAACTTCCAGGCCATGGCGCCGATCATTGCCCAGCAGAGCAAGACATACCAGCACCTGATGGCCCTGGCCTTCTTCATCGGCTTCGCCATCAAGGTACCGATGTTCCCCTTCCACACCTGGCTGCCAGACGCCCACGTGCAGGCGCCGACGGCTGGTTCCGTGATCCTCGCCGCCATCCTCCTGAAGATGGGCACCTACGGTTTCGTCCGGTTCCTCCTGCCCATCATGCCCACCGCCACCAAGGACCTGATGCCCTGGTTCCTCGGCCTGTCTCTGATCGGCATCATCTACGGGGCCCTGGTGGCCATGATCCAGAAGGACATGAAGAAGCTGGTGGCCTACTCTTCCGTGAGCCACCTGGGCCTCTGCATGCTCGGCATCTTCGCTTTGAATCCCTATGGCATCAAGGGCGGCATGTTCCAGATGCTCAATCACGGCATCAGCACCAGCGGGCTCTTCCTCGCGGTGGGCATCGTCTATGAGCGCCGGCACACCCGCATGATCGCGGATTTCAGCGGGCTCTCGAAGACCATGCCGGTCTACGCCACCATCTTCATGATCATGACCATGAGCAGCATCGGTCTGCCGCTGCTCAACGGCTTCATCGGGGAAGGCATCATTCTGATGGGTGCCTTCCAGGCCTTCCCCTGGGCCGCCGTGGTGGCCACCCTCGGCATCATCCTGGGAGCCGCCTACATGCTCTGGATGTTCCAGCGCGTGATGTTCGGACCCATCAGCGCCGTGAATGAGAAGATGGACGACCTGAACCTGCGCGAGATTCTCTACTTCGCCCCGCTGGTGATCGCCGCCTTCTGGATCGGCCTCTACCCGAAGCCGATCATGGAGGTGATGGACGCGCCGGTCCGCAAGCTCGTCACCCAGGTCAACCCCGGTT
This sequence comes from uncultured Holophagaceae bacterium, assembly GCA_903873655.1. GTDB lineage: Bacteria > Acidobacteriota > Holophagae > Holophagales > Holophagaceae > Geothrix. Next base: position 999 of record CAIQPH010000046.1, read on the forward strand.
TCTATGAAGCCGAGGCGCTGGCCGCCAAGCAGATCACCGCCGCGAAGCTGGGCATGCAGGGCATGGCCGCTCCGCACCACGGAGGCTCCGTGTCTGAGAGCCCGAAGGGCGAGCAGGAGCACCCTGCGGGGCAGGGTGCGATACACGGAGAGGCCCCGGCCCCCGTCTCCCATGAAGCGCCTGCCCACGGCGGAGGCAAGTGATGACCGGCTTCGCTCAGGGGCTTCTGGGCGCGCTCCTTCGGGATTCGCACCTGGTCACGCCCCAACTCTTCCTCATCACTGTGGCCACGCTCATGCTCTGGCCCGGTGACCTCTTCTTCAATCGGAGCGAAAAGCACAAGTGGGCGCCTATCACCCTGGTGATCCTGGCCGTCACGGGGTTCCTGGTGACCGCGACCACCGACGGCGAGGGCTTCTCCCGCATGTTCCGCATGGACGGGCTCACCCGGGGTTTCCAGTTGCTCTGCGTGGTGGCTACGGCCGGCACGGTGCTGCTGAGCATGCGCCTGCTGGACAGCCTCAAGCAGCAGACGGTGGAATACTACGCCCTGATCCTGTTCTCCCTGTCGGGGATGCTGTTCCTCTGCGGGGCCTCGGACCTGATCTCGGTCTACTTCAGCATCGAACTCATGGCCATCTGCATCTACATTCTGGTGGCCTATCTGCGGGACCGCGCCACCAGCGTGGAAGCGGGCATGAAGTACTTCCTGCTGGGGGCCTTCTCCAGCGGCATCCTGGTCTACGGCATCAGCCTGCTCTACGGCGCCGCCGGCGGCATCACCACCAACCTGGCGGACCTGAACCAGGCCCTGGCGCTCGCACCCGCCACCAGCAACCTGCTGGTCTATACGGGCGTTCTGATGGTGCTGGTAGGTATGGCCTTCAAGGTGGCTGCGGTGCCCTTCCACATGTGGGCGCCGGACGCCTACGAGGGTGCTCCCACCCCCATCACCGCCTTCATGGCCACCGCCCCCAAGGCAGCAGCCATGGCCGCTTTTCTGCGAGTGTTCGGAGCAGGCTTCCATGGTGTCTCCAGCGACTGGGTGCTGCCGCTCTGCTACATCGCGGGCGCCAGCATGATCCTGGGCAATGTGGCCGCCGTGAAGCAGGAGAGCATGAAGCGGCTGCTGGCCTATTCCAGCATCGCCCACGTGGGCTACATGCTGCTGGGCGTGCTGTCGGGCGACCCCAGGGCCGGCGCCCAGGCCGTCTGGCTCTACATGCTCATCTACATCGTCATGAACACCGGCGCCTTCGCTGTGGTGATCTACCTCCAGGGCAAGGGCGAGGGCGAGCGCATCGAGGACTTCAAGGGCCTGGGCAAGAACCGTCCCGTGCTGGCTTTCGCGATGATGATCTTCCTGCTCAGCCTGGCCGGCATCCCGCCGCTGGTGGGCTTCTTCGGGAAGTTCTACCTCTTCAAGCTGGCCATCGAGCAGGGCTTCGTGACCCTCACCGTCATCGCGCTTCTGACCAGCGCCGTGAGCGCCTATTACTACCTGGGCGTGGTGAGCCAGATGTACTTCCGGGAACCCGAGGGCGAAGCCGCTCCGATGAGTGCCGGTCCGGCCTTCATCGTGACCCTGGCCTGCGCACTGGTCCTCGTGGGCACCGCCTTCGGTCCCTGGTTGCTGGACTGGGCAGGCCGAATCTTCTGGGTTTGATCCTCTCCGGGGGTTCCCCTCGCGACGCATGCGTCGCGAGGATCTAAGGTCTCGCTTGCGCGAACACCCCCGGACCCCCGCCGCGCAGAAGCCAGGCCAAGCCGGGCTTCTGCTTTTCCCATGCCATACACTGGAAGGGGCAGCGGCGACCCGCGCCTCTGAGCTGGGGTGGGCGTGATTTTCAAGCGGAAGGTGGACGCGGACCCGGGCGAGCGGGCTCTCTGGGGGGATCTGATGGCCTTGGGCTTCAGCTTCCCGATCTGCATCGCCCTGGGTTTCTTCCTTGGCCGCTGGATCGGGGACTGGTTCGGCCATCCGACCGTGGGCCAGTGGGTGGGCCTCGTCTGGGGCATCGCCGCCGCCTTCTGGGAACTCTACAAGGTCAACCGGCGCATGGCCCTTAGGGATGAGGCGGAGTTGAAACGACTCGAGGAAGGCAAGGGACCCCGTGCGTGAGGGCGGGGACCAGGGCGAGGACCACCTGCGGCGGGTCACTCGGGACATGATCGTCCTGGCCCTCCTGGGGATCCTTCTCTGGGGCTTCTTGCGGTCCTGGACCGCGGCCCTGGTCTTTGGCGTGGGTGCCCTGACCAGCCTGGCCTTCTGGACCCTGCACAAGGTCCTGACCGGCTGGATGCTGACCCCCTCCAAGCGCCGGAGATGGGTCTATGCCGTCCTGTCCCTGGGCAAACTGGCATTGATCGCGCTGGTGCTGCGTGGGATGATGGGAAGATACCCGGCGGAAGCCCTGCCGCTGGCCCTGGGAGTGGTCCTCTTTGTGGCTGGCATTCTCCTGGAAGCGTTGCGCCTGGCCTTCCAGAAACCCGATGACCCACCGCCCGATTGAGGTTCGACCGAGATGGAACACCACGCATCGCTGCTCGCCCAATGGCTCACCCACGTGCTGCATCTGGCCCAGCACTCTTGGCCGGGCTTCGCCCACGGGGCGCAGTTGTCCGTCCTGGAGCGCTACGACCACCTCCTGAACGCAGCCCTGGCCGCCCTCACGACCATGGCCCTCACCACCCTCGTGCGAAAGAACCTGGCCCGCATTCCCGGCCCCCTCCAGCAGGTTTTCGAGGGTGTGGTCGGCGGCCTGAAGGACATGATCAACGAGAATATCGCCCACCACGGCGAGAAGTACCTGCCGTTCATCGGGACCATCGCGCTGTTCGTCTTCTTCAACAACCTGTTCGGTCTCATCCCGGCCCTCAGTCCCGGCACCAGCAACTGGAACGTGACACTGGGTGCGGCGCTGGTGGTATTCGCCTACTACAATTTCCACGGCATGAAGGAACAGGGCTTCGGGAAGTACTGGGCCCACTTCGCCGGTCCGATCTGGTGGCTGGCCCCTCTCATGTTCCCGCTGGAGATCCTCGGGTTGCTGAGCCGCATCCTCAGCCACTCCCTCCGTCTCTTCGGCAACATTGCCGGTGAGCACCTGGTGGCCGGCATCTTCTTCGGGCTCATGCCGATCCTCCTGCCGGTGCCCATGATGTTCCTGGGGCTCTTCTTCGGCCTCATCCAGACCTTCGTATTCACCATGCTCACCACCATCTACCTCAGTGGGGCTGTCTCACACGAGCATTGAGCCTTACATAGAAAGCTTCGCTTTCTGCGCCAGATAAAAACCGAACCCGCCTATGGGATTCCGAACCCCAAGGGCACCTCTCCTAGGAGCACCACCATGAAGAAGTTCCTCACCACCGCCTTCCTCTTCACCCTGGCTGCCGTCGCCTTTGCGCAGGGCGCCCCTGCCGCGCCGAAGGGCCTCTTTGAAGGCCAGTTCGTGGCTCACCTCTCCCTCGCCATCGCGGCCGCCGGTTGCGGCTTGGGCCAGGGCAAGGCCGTGGCCGCCGCCGTCGAGGGCGTTGCCCGCAATCCCCAGGCCGCCGGCAACATCCGCACCACCATGATCATCGGTCTGGCCCTCATCGAGGCCCTTGTGATCTACGTGCTCGTCGCCGCCTTCGCCATCAAGTAGTTGTTCGATATTCCCGGCGGGGCGTCCATGACCTGGACGCCCCGTTTCTTTATGTTCCACCCAGCGAACCGATGTATTACTTGGACACCATGACTCCCCACGCCCTCTTTCCCATGCCCCCTGAAGTCACGCAGGTGATTCTGGGCGGCGGCTCGTCCATTGACTTGGACTCGCTGCGGATCCATTCCCCCGGAGAGGCCTGGAACTTCGCCCTCAACTACGGTTATGACATGGGTGTCCCGGTCCAGCGGGCGGCCGTGATGCGGGTCTACGAGGACGCAGTGGATTTCCTGGAAGCCGTGGTGCTGGAGGGTACGAATCTCCATGTGCCATTTGAGGTGCGCGATCTCCAGGATCCCCTCGACCTCCTGGTCTGGGCCTCTGACCGCCCGCGGAACCTCCGTGGGCGCTGGTCCTGCGCGATCCTGCGGGTCATGCACACCCTCTTCCACGTGGACCACAACGTGAACCTCCGCTTCCTGCCGGAGATCCAGCGCCAGGTCTTCAGCCGCTACGACCAGTACGTGGTCTGCGAGGACGGCCGCACCTGTCTGCGCGGCGCCTATGAGGTGCCTCTGGTGGCGGTGGAACGGAAGGAGAACAAGGACCGGGTTTCCATGCTCCTGAAGATGCTCCAGAAGCCAGAGAACGTGGCTGAGACCATCTATGACCAGATCGGCATCCGTTTTGTGGCCGAAGACCAGTTGGGCGTGCTCATGGTCATCCGCTTCCTCCTGGACCACCACGTCCTGATGCCGACCCATATCAAGCCGAGCCGGAGTCGGAACCTGATGATCGACATGGAGGCCCTGGCCGCCTGGAGCGAAGCCATTCCCCCGTATTTCCGGATCCAGGATCTGGGAGCGGAGGAGAGGAGGGAACTGAGCCGGACCCTGGCGCTGAAGTCCCCAGGCAGAGAGCAGAACCCGTTCTCCAGCAAGGATTACTCCGCCATCCAGTTCACAGCTCGGACCCTTGTCCGGCTGCCGAGTCCCGCCACTCGAGTCCTGGAGACCCTCCAGGAGCGCCTCCAGACCATGGGGGATACCGAACTCGCCGACCTTGTCCGCATTCCGGAGTTGCTCCAGGATCAGGAGGAGTTTACCTTCTTCTTCGCACACGAAGTCCAGGTGATGGAACAATCGGGGTTTCAAAGTTCAAGGTCAGGTCCGGCATCCCATTCGGAATACAAACAGCGCCAGCGGGATGCCGCCCGGCGGAGAGTGCTGCAAGGAATCCTTCAGGAGGAACCATGTTGAACATCCAGACCCGCCAAGAAGGCACCGCCTCGGTGGTGTCCATCCAGGGCAAGGTCAATTTCGAGGTGACGGCGCAGCTGCGGGATGTGATCCGCGAGACCGTTGCCACCGCGCAGCCGAAGCTCCTCGCGATCAACCTGGAGGGCGTGAGCTTCATCGATTCCTCAGGGCTCGGCCTCCTGGTCGCCGCCCGCAACAGCGTCGACAAGTCGGGTGGGAAGTTGCACCTGTGCTGTCTGCCCGCGACCGTGAAGAAGACCTTCGATCAGACCAACCTCACCAACTATTTCTCCATCTTCGCCACGGAGCAGGACGCTCTCCGCGGCGCTTGACCGGCTTCGTCCCGCATGGCCAAGGGTTCCGTCCTGGTGGTGGATGACGAGGCGCCCATCCGGGATATCCTCAGCTTCTATCTCAAGCGGGCCGGATATCAGGTCCTGACCGCAGGAAACGGCCTCGAGGCCTTGGAAGAGATGGGCCGTTCCCGGCCTGATCTCATCATTTCGGACCTGCGCATGCCCGAGATGACGGGCGACGAATTCTGCAAACGCGTCAAGGGCGATCCCGCCACCCGCGACATCTATTTCATCATCCTGACCGCCTTGGATGGCACGGCATCCCGCATCGGCAGCCTGACCCTGGGCGCCGATGACATGATTCCCAAACCTTTCCATGCCCAGGAAGTGCTGGCCAAGGTGGATTCAACCTTCCGGCTCATCGAGATGCAGAAGGAGATCAAGCGCCAGAACAGGGAGCTGGTGGCTTTCCAGCAACGCGTGCAGGAGGAGATGGCCCTGGCCGCTGCCCTCCAGATGGGGTTGCTGCCCAAACTGCCGGGGAAGGCGCAGGGTTCCCACTACACCCACCGGTATCTGCCGGTGGCGGGAATCGGCGGCGACATCTACTCCATCCTGCCGCTGCCGGATGGCTGCACGGCCATGATGATTGCGGATGTGAGCGGCCATGGTGTGACCGCAGCGCTCATCTCGGCCATGGTGAAGACCTCCTTCGAGAATCAGGTCCGGCTTGGCGGCGATCCATTGACCTGGGCCTATGGCATGAATGAGGATCTCTGCCGATCCACCTTGGCCGAGCAGTTCGCCACGGCCTGGCTGGGCCGCCTGGATCCTGGCTCCAACCGTCTTCGGTACGTGGTCGCAGGGCATTGCGCGCCTTTGCGGATCGTGGGCGGCACCAAGGGTGGGCTCCATCGCTCCGAAGTGCTGCGTGGCAAGGGCTTCATGCTGGGTTTGGACGAGCAGCTGCCCTTCGTGGAGCACGACGCCGAATTCCTGCCCGGGGACCGCCTGGTGCTCTACACCGATGGTCTGGTCGAAGTGGAGCGCGAGGACCGCAGCATGCTGGAGGAGGCCGGTCTGCGGCGAATCTGTGCCGAACTGCCTGTGGGATCAGAAGAAGCCGCAGACTCCGTCATCACCCAGGCCCGGGCCTACAACCAGTCTGCGCCCTTCATGGATGACGTGACCCTGGTGATCCTCGACCGGCAGGCCTAGCCTATGGTCTCTTCGGTCTCGACCGGGAAGACGCGCCGCAGCAGTCTGGGCCCGAGCTCGGCCAGGAGATTGGCACTGAGGATGAGTCCGCCGCCTGCCAGTTGGAGCGGGCTGAAGTGCTCACGGATGCCCGGGATCCAGCCGCTGACGGCCAGGGCCGCGGTCCAGACGGGTTCTGAAGAGAAGATGATGGCGCACTCCGTGGCGCCCACCTGGGCCTGGAAGGTGCTCTGGACATAGAAGGCCAAGGTGGTCGCCAGCACACCCATGAAGATCAGGGCCACCCAAGTGCCGCCTCTGGCGAGGGCAGGACCGGCGCCCTGGAAGCCGAAGGGAGCCGGCAGGGCCAGCGTGATCGCCAGGGAGATGGCCCCGGTGACTGCCACCTGCGCGAAGGCTAGCACCCAGCCGGAGGAACGGCGGGAGAAGTGGGAGGTCATCACGATGTGGAAGCCGCAGAGCACGGCAGCGAGGAGGGTTTCGGTGTCGCCCCGGTTCCAGCCGCCCCAGGCTGAGCCGGACTCATGCACGAGCAGGCCCAGGCCCAGCAGGGCCACCAGGGCGCCGAGGCCGTGGGAGGGCCGCAGGCGGTCACCCGCCAGGAGGGCCACCATGGGCGTGAAGATCACATAGAGGCCCGTGATGAAACCGGATTTGGATGTGCTGGTGAACCGCAGACCATCGGTCTGGAGCCAGAAGAGCGCCGCGAGAACAAGCCCAAGCCAAAGGCCATCCAGGGCGTCCCTCCTGCGGATCGGAATCCCGAGGAGCAGCAGCATCAAGCCCAGGCCGGCGGTCCCGATGACAAACCGGATGCTGAGAATCGCCCCGACGGACAGACCGGCATTGATGCAGAACTTGGTGGCAGGGAACCCACCCGCCCAGATGAAGGCGATGCCGACCAGGGCCAAGACGGCGGACAGATGGGAGGCGCGGGATTCCGGCATCCCTCCAGCTTATTTCAGCAGGGCGACCACACGGATCGTCAAGTCGGGCTGATCAGGATCGTCCGTGGTGAGGGCGAGTGTTTCGGTGTAGTGTCCTGCCTTCAAGGTGGCTGGCAGGATGACCGTCAGGTCCATGGCGGCAGCCTTCTGGTCCACGCCCTCAATCCGCATGCCCTGGATGGAGGGCCGGGCCCCGGTGACTCGGAAAACCCGGCCATCCGCCTGCTTGAGGGTCAGCTTCTGCCGCAGTTCCTTGCCGGCCGCGTCCTGGAACACCAGTTCCACGGGGCTGGTCTGGATCGAGGGCTTGAGATCCCACTGGATGTTCAAGGGCATCTGGCCTACCCGGGGATTGGTGAAGCGCACGGAGGCAGTCTCGACCCCGCGCATCTGGCCGACCGGGACCTTCCTGCCATCGAAGGCCACCTCCAGCACGAGGCCCTTGCCCTCCGGCCGATAGGCGAAGGTGAGGAAGGGCGCACCGGGAGCCTTGACATCCACGATCTGGACGGGCTCCCCGTTTCCACTGGTGTAGTGGACCTGGCTGCGGCTGGTGGCGGATTTCAGGGCCTGATGGAAGTACACGGAGTCGACCGAAGGCATGATCTCCAGTACCACCTCGGCCTCGAAGGTCAGCGTGAGCGCGGGGTTTATCGGATCATCGGATACCACCTCGATGGACTTGCGCACTGGACCCTTTACCCCCCTAGGATCGAAAATGGCCTCGATCTCCGTGGATTCCCCGGGCGCCAGGGACCACTTGCTGAGCGGGGTGTAGGTGCAGCCGCAGCTGGGCCGCACCTGGCTGATGTTCAGGAAGGCGTTGCCGTTGTTGGTCACCCGATATTTGGCGGACACCTTGCGGTCGGGAGAGATGTGGCCGAAATCGTGGTGCACCTTGTCGAAGGAGATGACCGGGGCCTGGGCCATGAGGGTCGCGGCGGCGCAGGCAAGAAGGAGACGACGGAACATGCGGAACCTCGAGAAGACTTGGACACGCTCATCGGATTCTATCCGGAGACGAGACGCATCAGGTCATTCCAGACCTGATCAGGTGTGATCCCGGCGAGACAGGGCTGCCCAGGGGTGAAGCAGGCTGGCTTGAAACAGGGTGCACAGGCGATGCCTTCCTGGCGAAGTCCCCGGCTGTGCGGACCCCAGGGTGTGGAACCGCTGGGGTCAGTGGCGCCGTAAAGTGCCAGGGTCGGCACGCCACAGGCCGCCGCCAGGTGGCTCAGTCCTGAATCGTTGCCCACCACCGCAGCGGCACCGCGCAACCAGGCCGCGGCTTCCTTGAGCGAGGTCCTGCCGCAGAGGTTGATGCCCTCCGCCCCGGCTACCAAGGCGCAGGTTCCCGCTTCCTCGCCTGATCCCAGGACAGCCACAGCGAAGCCCTCGGTCCGCGCCCTGAGCAGCAAGGTCCGGTAGTGGTCGGTCGGCCAGGCCTTGGATGGCCAGACGGATCCGGGCATGAGGCAGAGATACCGCTCCAGGGGCCTGTCAACGGCAACGCCCGGATCAAAATCCGCATGGGGCATGGGCGGCAGGTCGGGCCAACGGCGGGCCAGCACGGCGTGGTAGCGGAGGAGGAAGGGGCCTTCCGCAGCCCAGAAGGGGCCGCTGTGAGTGTTGAAGGGTCCCGCCAGGCTCTCGTCCACGCCGATGCGCTCCGGCACTCGGGCCAGCCAAGCCGCCAGGGCGGGGCGCAAGGATTTCGGGAAATGAATGCACCTTGCCGCCTGATGTTCCCGCAGAAGTCGGGCCATGGCGAAAGGCCCCGGCTTCCCCTCGTCCGGCAGGGCCGCATCGCAGAACCAGGTATCCTCCACCAGACCGACGGTGAGCTTGGGTCCCCAGACCACGATGGGTCCGATGTTCATCTCCCTCAGCAGGCGCAGCACCGGCAGCTGCATGGCGGCATCGCCCACGAACCGCGGAAAGCGCACCCAGGTGGCATGGGGTGGGATCACGACCACCACCCTGGCGCAGCCATTGGGGCTCGCCGCTGGGGACTACCGCCCCGATCGGACGCGACATCGAGTCGCGTCCTCCCGCTCCCACTGCGCCTTCGGCTTGCGATCGCGGAGGGGGCCCCGTCATCGCCCACGAACCGCGGGAAGCGCACCCAGGTAGCGTGCTTCGGGATCACAGCCACTCCGCCACCACTTCGCGGAATTTCGCCGCGGCATCATAGTCCCGGGTCAGCGAAGTGCCGAAGGCATGGGCCTTCACCCGCTGGAACTCCCAGGCCTCGGCATCCGCCAACAGCGGGGCCAGCCGGGCCGCCGCGCTCCGCAGGACGGATTCCGGCATGGGTCGGCGGTCATCCGGTTTCTGCATCAGGAAGCCGCCCTCGCCGTCCTTGAGCACACTCCCGATGCCACCCACCGTCGGTGCCAGTACCGGCACGCCGCACTCGAGGGCTTCGATGAGCGCGATGGGGAAGAAACCTTCGTTGCGGCTGGTCATCACGTAGAGATCAAGAGCGGCGAAGGCGGGGGCAAGATCCTTCAGTGGGCCCGTGCGGGTGCAGTGCTCCGTCAGGCCTACATCTTCGAGTGCAGCCTGGATCTCCTGGGCATAGCTGGCGTCTTCCCGCCCTGCCAGGAGCAGGTGCAGGGGGCGGCCCAGGCGCTCGCCAAGCCAGGCGGCAAAGCGGACCACGCCCACGGTAGCCTTCCGGGCATCCATCTGGCCGGCGTAGCCCACCACTACCGCGTCTTCTGGCACACGCAGCGCGCAACGCGCAGCGCGCCGGGCGGCCGCATCCACCATCTCCACTTTGGCTCGGGGATACAGGGGATGGATGATGCTGCACGGCGCTGCACTGAGGTGCGTCCGCACCGAGTCCCTGAAATCGTAAGTGCAGATCCACCGATCCACGAGGTTCCGGACACCCCGGTATTTGCGCAGGTGGCGCTCGTAGTGCTCGTGCAGGGTGAGGATGCAGGGCACCTCGAGGCCGAAGCGGGTCAGCCAGGGCAGGGCACGCTGCACGCCCTTGTGGTTGCAGAGGACCAAAAGGTCGGGCCGGGTCCGCCAGAGCCAGCGGAACGCACCGACCGCTCCCGGCAGGTGGAGTACGTCGGCCACATTCGGGTTGCGCTCGCGCAGCTCCGGCTCGATGTCCCGTCTTCCCGGCTCCTTGCGGAACAGTACGGACACTTTCACCGGCAGACCAGCCAGCGCTGCCACCTGTTCCAGAAGTACCCGCTCGCCACCCCCGAAGGACAGCTTCCGGTGGGCAAACACAACGTGCTTCACGGGACTCCAGGCAAGGGTCTGATTTCAGGATAGGATGACTGACTCACTGCGTCACATTCACAGGTTGCCATGTCCCTAGCCTCGACCCAACGGATCCTGCTGGTGGAGGACGAACCCGGCCTTCGGGAGGTGCTGACCCTCGCCCTGGAAGGTGCGGGGTTCGCCTGTGAGGCGGCCTCGGGCATCGAAGAGGGGCAGCGGGCGCTGCGCGAAACGACTTTCGATGGCGTGCTTTCCGACCTGAAGCTGAAGGACGGCTCCGGCATCGAACTGCTCACCTGGATGAAGGAGCAGGGCCTGGAGACGCCGGTCGTCATCATGACCGCCTACGCCACCACCGAAACCACGGTCCAGGCCCTGAACCAGGGGGCCGTGGACTTCATCACCAAACCTTTCAAACACGAGGAGCTCATCGCCTCGCTCAAGGGCCTGCTCGCCGCCGCAGAGCCCCAGGGGGAGCCGCCTACGGATCTGGGCGAACTGGTGGGCGTGGGTCCGGTCATGCGGAAGATCAACGCCCTCATCGGCAAGGTTTCCCGGGCCGATACCACCGTCCTGCTGACGGGCGAAAGCGGCACCGGCAAGGAAGTGGTGGCGCGGCTGATCCACCGCTACTCGGACCGCGCCCAGGGGCCCTTCGTGGCCGTCAACTGTGGCGCGTTTCCAGAGGCTCTGCTGGAAAGCGAGCTGTTCGGGTTCGAGAAGGGTGCCTTCACGGGAGCCGGCGCCCTGAAGCGGGGCCTCTTCGAGGAAGCCGGCGGCGGCATCCTCTTTCTCGACGAGATCGGCGAGATGCCCCTGGCCCTGCAGGTGAAGCTGCTGCGGGTGCTCCAGGAGCGGAGATTCCGCCGGCTCGGGGCCACCGAGGAGCGGGCCGTGGATGTCCGTGTCATCGCCGCCACCAACCGGAACCTCCGGGCCCGGGCGGAGTCCGGTGCCTTCCGCGAGGATCTCTACTACCGCCTGAACATCCTCCAGATCGAAATGCCGCCCCTGCGGGAGCGGCCCGAGGACCTGCCAGTGCTGGCGGAGCACTTCATCCGGCGCTCCTGCCTGAAACTGGGCAAGCCGCCCATGCAACTCCACGCCGAAACCATGTCGCAGCTGCTCTGCCACCGCTTCCCGGGCAATGTCCGCGAGCTGGAGAACCTCATGGAGCGGTGCGTGGCGCTCAACCCGGGTGGACCCATCACCCGGGACCTGCTGCCGGAAGGCTTCGGACTGTCCGGTCAGGTGGAGGCGGAGCGACCCGCGCCCCTGGCCATTCCTTCCGAGGGAGTTGACCTCGAGGCCTGGATCCAGGCCCTGAAGGGGTATTTCCTCCGCCGGGCCCTGGACGAGGTCGGTGGGGTAAAGACCAAGGCCGGCAAGCGGCTGGGCATGACCTTCCGGGCCTACCGTTACTGGATGGCGGAACTCGGCGGTCTGGAAGCTCTCCCGAAGGAATTCCCCTGGCCCGCCGACTTCCCCGCCCCGGTGGTGGACGAAGGCAGCGGAACCGAAGGCGGGAAGAGTGAGGTATAGAATCCCATGAATGCTTGCTTTTTCAGTGCTTCCTGGCACACTGGAACGCTCGGATGCGACCCATCCGGCCCCTCATCCCGGATCCGACCCATGACATCGTCCCCCGCGCGCCACAAGACCCGAGGCTTCTCTCTGCTGGAACTGCTGGTGGCGATGATGATCATCGCCGTGCTGGGCACCCTCGGGTTCTCCCAATACCGCAAGCATTCGGCTCAGGCCCGCTACCTGAAGGCCCAGGACGACCTGAAGATCGTGGCCGAGGGCCTTGACCAGTACTACCTGAAGCATGGCTACTTTCCGGACTTCGGCAGCTTTGACGCCATGATCGACAACAACTCGTCATTAGTGAAGGAAAGCCTCATCAAGGTCGGCATGTCCGCCCAGGACCCCTTCGGCCAGCCCTACGAGGGCAAGTCCAGCAAGGTCACTTACGACTTGAAGTGCAGCGGGGATCCCAACAATCAGGACGACGCCGGTCCCATCCTCCGCACGCCTGGGGATGTGAAAGGCTCTTCTCCAGTGGGTAATTCCCCCAAGGGCGGCTTGACTCCGGGCAACGACATGCCAGCGGGTAATGCCGGGACCCAGAAGTGATCGACCTCTACAAACTGCCCCTGGAGGGCCTGCGCCTGAACGGCACCACCCAGCAGGTGGAGTTGAAGGGCGGTGTCTCCATGCGGGACCTGACCTGGTCGGTCTTCGCCCTGGCCTCGGATGGCGACGTGTTCCTCGAGGTGAAGGGCCAGGCCATCTGGCAGGGCGTCTGCAGCCGTTGCCTGGCGCCCCTGGACCGCCCCCTTGTGGTGGAAAGTCAGTTCCTGGGCAGCAAGGACCCCGATCTTGTGGGTCGCGGATCCTACGCCCTGGGATCCCAGGATCTCGACGTGGTCTTCCTGCCGGAGGACCGCCTGAACGAGGCGGAGCTGGTCCGGGAGCAGTTCGAACTCCAGGCCCCCATGCACCCCCTCTGCATCGACGACTGCAAGGGCCTCTGCCCCAGTTGCGGCAAGAACTGGAACAAGGGTCCCTGCCAGTGCCAGCCCACGGCCGACCAGGTCCCATCGGCCCTCAACCAGGCTCTGACCAAGGCCCTGGCGGGAATCAAGCTGGACCCGGAATCCTGAAACCCTTAACCTGGAACTTTGCGTTCTGTCCCTAGGAGCAAGCCATGCCGAATCCCAAGCGCCGCCATTCCAAGGCCCGCCGCGACCGCCGGCGCACCCACGATTCGCTGGAGGCCATGAGCGCCAGCACCTGCCCGAACTGCCAGACTCCCAAGCTGCCCC
>CAIQPH010000047.1 GCA_903873655.1 uncultured Holophagaceae bacterium
CGCGTGTTCTGGACCATCGTGGACAGCCACGTCACCCAGCTCTTCGCGGCGCTGCTGCTCTTCATCTTCGGCACGGGCCCCGTGAAGGGCTTCGCCGTGACCCTCACCGTGGGCGTCGTGGCCTCGCTGTTCACCAGCATCTACATCAGCCGCTTCATCTACGACTGGGTACTCGAGCGGCACCCCGGCACGAAGACCCTGTCCGTGGGCATCCATACCTTCTTCAAGGGCGCCTCCTACGACTTCATGAAGTACAAGGGCACGGCCCTGGCCATCAGCTGGGGCATCATCCTGCTCTGCTTCCTGTTCGTGCGGCCCTGGAATCTCACGCACAACAAACGTATTCAACTCGGCATGCAGTTCGTGGGCGGCAACGACATGACCGTGCGGTTCCGCGGCGCCATGGAGCCCGAGACCATCCGGGCCATCCTCGCCAAGAGCGGCTATCCCGATGCCACCGTGGTGGCCTACGAGAATGCCGACAAGACCATCCGGGACTTCTCTGTGAAGGTCAAGGCCAAGAAAGACAGCGACCAGAAGGACAGCACCATCCAGGCCAACGCCCTCCGCGGCATCTTTAAGCAGATGGATCCCGAGGCTGCCGGCAGCACGATGCCGGTGCTCAACCTGGAAGGCTCGAAGACCCTGGCGGACACCCTCGCCAAGGCCAACCCGCTCCATGTCGCCAACGATGAGACCATCCTGACGGCAACCTACGGCCCCCTGGCCGAGAAGATCATCTCCAGCCGGGACCGTTTGTCCTCAGGCCTCTACCAGTCCTTCGGCGAGCTGCCGAAGGACCTCCCCCAGGCGGTCAGCGACACAGTCCAGAAGAGCTACCGCCTGGGTGCCGTGGGCATCCTCAAAGACGAGAGCTTCTCCCCGAGCATTTCAGGCGAGTGGACTAGCAAGACACTCACCGCCGTGGGCCTGGCCATGATGGCCATCCTGGTCTACGTGATCTTCCGCTTCACCGCGAGCTTCGCCGTAGGCGGCATCGTGGCCCTGATCCACGACATCCTCATGGCCCTGGGCCTCTTCGCGGCCTTCGGCTACGAATTCAACGTGCCGGTAGTGGCGAGCTTCCTCACCCTGATGGGCTACTCCATGGCCGACACGATCGTGGTCTTCGACCGGATCCGCGAGAACAGCCACCGGCCTGAGTACCGGCGGGTCTCCATCACCAAGCTGGTGAACGACTCCATCAACCAGACCCTGGGCCGGACGATCCTCACTTCGCTGTCCGTGCTGTTCGTCAGCGTCTGCCTCTGGCTCTTCGGCGGTCCCGCGCTCCACGACCTGGCCTTCCCGCTGGTCATCGGCGTCATCACCGGCACCTACTCGTCCATCTACATCGCCTCCCCAGTGGTGGTGTACTGGGATCAGTGGTTCGGTGGCAAGGACAAGTTGAAGCAGCACGCATAAAGAGGTTTTACCCTGCGCAGAAACGCGGCCCGGACGGGCCGCGTTTCTGCGTGAGCGCTCCGCTTGGGAATGGAACCATGGCATCCCGTGCTGCGCTGCCCGCCGCGACCGTTCTGATCCTGCCTCAGGGCACCGCGAGCACTTCCAGGGATGCCAACACCAGGGCTTCCACGCCGGTGCGGATGCTGTGCTCCTTATCGGGCGCGAAAAGGGGGGAATGGGGCGAGGGTAGTACTTCTCCGGAGGCCTGGGCGGCCTGGAATCGGCCCGGCTCCACAGCTCCCAGCCTCAGCATGGCCGATGGGATGCCTGCGGCCTTCCCGAATTCGCCGAAGTCCTCGGCGCCCATCTCGGCCTGTCCCACCACCAGGTTCTCCTTCCCCAATCCTTTCTCCAGGGCCCCCACCAGCCGCCGTGTGAAGGTCGGATCGTTGTAGAGCGCGTCCTGGCCTTCGCTGAACGAGATGATGGGTTCTTTCGGTGACCCGCCTGCTGCTGCCTCTGCCCTAGTGATGCGGACAATGCCCTCGAGCAGTTGCTTGCGCACCACCGGGGCGTAACTGCGGACGGTAAGCTGGAGTTTCGCCTCGTCAGAGATGATGTTGTGCTTGGTGCCGGCATGGATGGAGCCCACGGTGATCACGCCGGGCTCCATGGGGTCCTTCTCCCTGGAGATGATGGTCTGCAGGGCGAGGATGGTCCGGGCCGCGATCACGATGGGGTCTACGGTGGTGTTGGGCCGGGCGCCGTGACCGCCCTTGCCGAAGATCGTGATGTCCACGCTGTCGACGTTGGCGAAGGCATAGCCTGCCGTCCAGGCGATCCTGCCCGCCGGGAGATTGCCGCTATCGTGCAGGGCTAAGGCGAATTCAGGCTTCGGAAAACGGGTGAAGAGGCCATCCGCGATCATGGCTCGCGCTCCGCCTACGGTTTCCTCCGCAGGCTGGGCCACCAGGACCAGGGTGCCGCGCCAGCGCTCTTTCAGCCGATTCAGGATCGTGGCGGCGCCGGTCAGGGTCGTCATGTGGAGGTCATGGCCGCAGGCGTGCATGACCCCAGGCTCCCGGCTGGCGTAGGTCAGCCCCGTCTTCTCCTGCAGGGGCAGGGCATCCAGTTCCGTGCGGAGAAGGAGGGTGGGGCCCTTCCCATTCCGCAGCACGCCCACGACGCCTGTGCCGCCGACCCCAGTCGTGACCTCGAAACCGGCCTTCCTTATCTGGTCCGCCATCTTCGCGGCGGTCCTCACCTCCTTGCCAGACAGCTCCGGGTGTTCATGGAGATCGAGGTAGAGGGCATCCAGCGTGGGATAGCACCGATCCAACTCGCCCCGGATGACCTGCAGGGGTGCCGGCGGTGCCGCAAAGAGGGCGGGGGCTGACATGAGACAGACGAGGACGCGTTGGCGCAGCCGCATGAAGCTCCTGGGAAGGAAAGGATCGAGATAGAGACTATAGCTTGAGGTCAGCCCTCCCAGCTCACCCAGCCAGCCCGGCCGGGAATCTCTCGCCGGGTGATCTTTTTTGCGGGGGGTTTCGCGGCCTTCAGATCCGGCAGCCAGTCGGCGTGGGTGCGGGCCACCACACCGCGCTCATTCAAGCCCGCCAGTAAAGCGTCGAAGGTCTCGAAGAGGGCGCCGCCTTCCACCTCCGTGTGCAGGGCGTAGACATTCAGGGCATCCTCGCGCAGCAGATCCCAGACCTCGCGGTTCACCTGGTCCGGCGTGCGGCCGTCCAGGCCCAGCAGCTCGTCCAATGTGGGCAAGGTTGTCGGTATCTGGAGGGTGTTCAGCGCCCGCCCCTTCACGACGGGATAGAATGGCGCGAACCCCCTACAATCGCCCGCGTAGGCGAGACCGTAGGAATCCTGCAATTCCAGCGTGGTGTCATTGCAGCGCCAGGCTGGGCTGACGGCACCCAACGGCTTTTCCCCGAAAACTGTGCCGAAGGCCTCATGGGCGTTCGCGTACCAGTCCGACAGCCAGTGCCGGGACTTCCGGTCCAGCAGATCGTGGTACTGCACATGGTCCCAGGCGTGGATGCCCACCTCGTGCCCCGCCGCCTTCGCGGCCCGCATCTCTGCGGCGGCCCGTTTCCAGATGATGGGCGCTGGCAGCAGCACGCCGTACATCATGGTCTTGAAGCCGTAGAGCTTGGTGGCGTTGGTGCGGCGCATCTTGGCCAGGAAGCCCTTGCGGAAGATGCGGCGGATGGCCTTGCCACTGTTGTCCGGCCCGAAGCTGAAGTAGAAGCTGGCCCGCATCCGGTGCCTGTCCAGCAGCCGGAGCAGAGTCGGAATGCCCGTGATCGAACCTTCCAGGGTGTCGACGTCCACGCGGAGCGAAATGGCTTTCATGCAGGGTCCTTGGGATTCCATTCCAACCGCGAACCAGACCCCCCA
Organism: uncultured Holophagaceae bacterium; assembly: GCA_903873655.1. Taxonomy (GTDB): domain Bacteria; phylum Acidobacteriota; class Holophagae; order Holophagales; family Holophagaceae; genus Geothrix. Next base: position 3,823 of record CAIQPH010000047.1, read on the forward strand.
CAAGACAATCGGCTGGGGACACTGGGCACTCACGACTCCAGAATGGCAAAAGATAAGACTGAGTCTCACAACGTTAACTCATCATATACCCGCACCAGGATTGGGTTTGAGCGGATCAAAGAAAAATTTCCGAAAAAGGCGATGGGGGGAGCGTTATCCGATTTATGATCATCGCCGTACCATCCGGACCGTTCACTCAGAGGAGGCATGGCCATGCAGAAATCCCTCCACATCGACCCCAATAAGTGCACGGGCTGTCTCCAGTGCGAGATGGCGTGTGCCTGGGAAAACTACCGGACCTTCACCATCGCCAAGTCGCGCATCAAGGTGTTCTCCTTCCACCACGAGGGTCGCTTCGTGCCCTACACCTGCACCCAGTGCGACGAGGCCTGGTGCATGACCGCCTGCCCGGTGGACGCGATCCAGCTCGACCCCGTCACCGGCGCGAAGATCGTGCTGGAGCCCACTTGCGTGGGCTGCAAGGTCTGCACGATCGCCTGCCCTTTCGGCACCATCAACTACGTGGCACAGACCGGCAAGGTGCAGAAGTGCGACCTCTGCGACGGCGCGCCCGCCTGCGCCAAGGCCTGCCCCACGGCCGCCATTACCTATGTGGATGCGGACTGGACGGGCCTCGATAAAATGCGCCAATGGGCCGGCAAGACCGACACCAACCCCGCGACGGTGTGAGGAGAGACTGCCATGGCATGGACCAAGAACGTACTTCGTGTGAACCTCGAAACCGGCTCCTGCACCACAGAGCCACTGAACATGGAATGGGCCCAAGACTACCTGGGCCAGCGGGGCCTCGCCACCAAGTACCTGGTGTCTGAGACGGATCCCAAGGTCGATCCCTTCTCCCCCAAGAACAAGATGATCTTCGTGACCGGGCCGCTCACGGGGACCATGGCCGCCACGGGCGGCCGCTATTCAGTGGTCACCAAGGGACCGTTGACCGGGGCCATCGCCTGCTCCAACTCCGGGGGCTACTTCGGCGCCGAGTTGAAGTTCGCGGGCTGGGATATGGTGATCTTCGAGGGTGCCTCAGCCAAACCCGTCTACCTGCTGATCACGGATGGCAAGGCTGAACTGCTGGACGCCTCCCACCTCTGGGGCAAGACAGTCTGGGAGACTGAGGCCACCATCAAGAAATACCACCAGGACCCCCAGATTCGCGTGGCGGCCATCGGCCGGGCCGGTGAGAACCGCGTGCTTTACGCCGCCATCGTGAACGACCTGCACCGGGCGGCCGGGCGCTCGGGCGTGGGCGCCGTCATGGGCTCGAAGAACCTGAAGGCTGTGGCCGTGCGCGGCACGCGGACCGACGCCTACCACCTGGCCGACCCTGAGGCCTTCTTTGCGGCCACCGAAGCCGGGAAGAAGGTGCTGGCGGCCAACGGCGTGACCGGCCAGGGGCTCCCCACCTACGGCACCCAGGTCCTCATGAACGTCATCAACGAACTGGGAGCGCTGCCCACCCGCAATCACCGCGACATCCAGTTCGAGGGGGCCATGGCCATTGGTGGTGAGGCCATGCACGAGAAGCGACCGACCGATGGCAAGGCGAACCTCATCACCAACGGCGCCTGCTTCGGTTGCACCATTGCCTGCGGACGCATCTCCCGCATGGATCCAGGCCACTTCAGCATCAAGGACAAGCCGCAGTACAAGGGCGCCTCCGGCGGCGTAGAGTACGAGGCCGCCTGGGCCCTGGGCGCGGCCAATGGCGTGTCGGACCTGGAGGCCCTCACCTACGCCAACTTCCTTTGCAACGAGGACGGCTTCGATCCCATCTCCTTCGGCGCCACCGTCGGTGCCGCCATGGAGCTCTACGAACTGGGCCTCCTCACCAAAGAGGAGATCGGCTTCGAGTTGCCTTTCGGCTCCACCGAGGGCATGGTGAGGCTCGCCGAACTGACCGCCGTCGGTGAGGGCTTCGGCAAGGTCATCGGGCTCGGCTCCAAGCGGCTCTGCACGAAGTACGGCCGGCCCGACCTGTCCATGACCGTCAAAAGCCAGGAGTTCCCGGCCTACGACGGCCGGGGCCTCCAGGGCATGGGCCTGGCCTACGCCACCAGCAACCGCGGCGCCTGCCACCTGCGGGGCTACATGGTGTCCCCCGAGGTGCTGGGCATCCCCATGAAGATGGAGCCCCAGGCCACGGAGGGCAAACCCGCGATGCTGAAGGCCTTCCAGGACCTCACCGCCGTGGTGGACTCCAGCGGCCTCTGCCTCTTCACCACTTTTGCCTGGGGCCTGTCGGACATCCAGCCGCAGATCCAGGCTGCCTGCGAGGGCGACTGGTCTGAGGAGCGGCTGCTCCTGGTCGGGGAGCGCATCTGGAACATGGAGCGCGAGTACAACCTCGGCGCCGGTCTCACCGGCAAGGACGACAACCTGCCGCCCCGCCTGATGAAGGAGCCCGCCAAGACCGGCCCCCAGAAGGGCGCCGTGTCCAAGCTCGACATCATGCTGCCTGAGTACTACCAAGTCCGTGGTTGGACACCTGAGGGTGTGCCTACCGCCGAGACGCGCATGCGTCTTGGCGTTTGAACGGCAGCTGGTCTTCATGCGCCACCTCATCATCGGAAGCGGACCCGCGGGCGTCATTGCGGCGGAGACCCTGCGCAAGGCCGACCCCGCCGCAGAGATCACCATGCTCTGCGGCGAGGGAGAGCCGCCCTATTCCCGCATGGCCATCCCCTATCTGCTGAGGGGGAACATCGAGGAGGCGGGCACACACCTCCGCAAGGGCGCGGACCACTACCAGCGGCTGCGCATCGAGCTGGTGCAGGCCCGGGCGCAGTCCGTCGACACGGCCAGCCGCACGGTGAGCCTGGGTCCTGGGAAGAGCCTGCCCTACGACCGGCTGCTCATCGCCACCGGGTCAAGGCCCAGCCTGGAACGCCTCCCGGGCATCGACCTACCGGGGGTCCGCAGCTGCTGGACCCTCGATGACGCCCGGGCCATCCTGGCCAAGGCCCGGCCCGGAACCCGCATCGTGCAGATGGGCGCGGGCTTCGTGGGCTGCATCATCATGGAGGGCCTGCTCTCCCGGGGTGTGGACCTCACCATCCTCGTCCGCAGCGGCTACATGGTGCGCCGCATGATGAATCCAACCGCCAGTGGACTTCTTCGCCGCTGGTGCGAAGCCAAGGGCGTCAAGATCCTCACGCACACCCAGCCCCAGGGGATCACCCTGGAGGGGGGGGTCCTCCAGGTGGCCCTCCCCGACGGGCGAACCCTGCCTGCAGACATCTACCTCAGCGCAGTAGGCGTGGACCCGAACCTGGAGTTCCTGGCGGGCAGCGGCATCGAACTGGGCCAGGGCGTCCTGGTGGACGCCGCCATGCAGAGCAGCATGCCCGGTGTCTACGCGGCGGGGGATGTGGCCGAGGCCACGGACTGCCTCACGGGGAAGCGGCAGCTCAATGCCATCCAGCCCAATGCCGTGGACCAGGGCCGCATCGCGGCGCTGAACATGGCCGGGCGGCCCGCCCGCTTCAAGGGCAGCCTCGTGTTCAACGTGCTCACCACCCTTGGCCTCGTGTCCTCTTCCTTCGGCGAGTGGCAGGGGATTCCCGGCGGAGAATCCACGGAATTGCTGGACGAGGCGCGGTACCGCTACCTGAACCTGCAGTTCGACGGGGACCGGCTGGTCGGGGCGAACAGCGTGGGCTTCTCGGACCACGTCGGTGCTCTCCGGGGGCTCATCGAGGGCCGCGTGCGGCTGGGCGTATGGAAGCAGCGGCTGATGGAGGACCCCACCCAGATCATGCAGGCCTTCCTCGCCGCGGCATACTCGGTGGCATGAAGGTCGGCCTCAAGCTGTTCGCCTCGCTCGCGGCCCATCTTCCGGCCGAGGCGAGGTCCAGCCATCGCCTCGATCTGGACGTGGAGCCCGGCACCACCGTCGCGGACCTGATCCGGCGGCAGGGCATCCCGCCGGATCAGTGTGCCATCGTGCTGGTGGACGGCGTTTGGGTGACCCAGGCTGGGCGGGCGGCGCGCGCGCTTGCCGAGGGCGAGGTCCTCGCCATCTGGCCCCCCGTGGCGGGCGGCTAGCTCATGGCTGTGACCCTGGACATGAGCATCAGCCGCGAGGAGTTCCTCCGCCTGTTGCCGGCGGCCGTGGGCCTCTCTCCGTTCGCGGAAGCAGACGGGACCTTCACCGGCAAGGATGGTCCGCGGTGCTGGACGATCCGGATCCTCCCCCTTGCAGACCACCGCCTGGGGAGCGTGGTCCTGCCCTGCCATCGCGTCGAGATCCACTTGGATGGCTACTCGAACGAGGCTGCTGAATGGTTCCTCGCGAGATTCCACCGCGGGTTCCAGCGCGGAGGCGGTTAGCCTCGGACAAAACTAAGTCTTGCGGAAGCTCTGGGAGCGGTCGGTTCGCCGGACCTGGATGAAGCGGTGCACGGACTCGAGATCGGTCTCAGGTCCGGGCGTGAGCACCAGGCCGAGGCGCGTGGGGTAGTCCTGGCCCTCGACGAAGGTCAGGTTGCGGACCTCTGCAGGGCAGCGGAGGAGGGTCCCATCGGGCAATTCCGCATCGATTTCGACCGAGGTGTGGAGGTCCACCATCAGGGACTCCTGCAGAGCCAGCCCGGCGCCAGTCTCCGTGAGGTTCATCAGGAGGGCGTCATGGCGCCGGGAACCCAGAGTCACCTGGACCTTCAGAGGCGACTGGTCGGGGGCGGCCACCCGGACATCCCGGCGAGGGTGCAGGCGGGCAGATTCATGGGGCCAATCCAGGTACAGAATGGTGTTTCCCGATTTGTCCTGGATGGGTGAGAGCAGCTTCGATTCGAGGGTCAGCACCTCCTCCCCGAGCAGGATAGTCAGCGTCACGGGCATGCCCTCGGTGGGCACTGAATCCCTGGCGTTCAGGCCAGACAACTGCAGGGAAGAGCCGGGACGAAATTTCTTGAGGCGCAGGTCCCCGAGCAGCCGGGAGCCGGCCCCCTGGAGCCTGAGGCTGACCGCCGCCTTGGTGAGGCGGGCCTGGATGAGAAACTGTTCCAAGACTGGCGCGGTCAGGAGTGATGCTCGGCCCATGGGTTCTTCCTTTTCAAATGCCCTGGCTCAGGCGATCTGCCAAGTTGGGGTGCAGGCCCGCGGCCAGGATGGCCCTCGCCGCGCCCTTCACATCGTACGGGAAGCGATGCAGGCGCAGGCAGCGGCGCTTGGGGTCGAAGGTCATGAAGGAAACGCGCGGATCCCGGTCCCGGGGCTGCCCCACCGAGCCAGGGTTCACCAGGTACCGGCACTGGGGCTGGAGATGGAACCACTCGCCGGGCTGGAGGCAGATCCAGTTCAGCTGCCCTAGGGATTCATTCAGCTCAAAGCAACCGGGCAGGTGCGTGTGCCCGAAGAAGCAGAGCTGGCCCTGGAAGGCATCGAAGGCATGGCTGATCTCGCGAATGTGGAGGAGGTAGGAGTCCTCGTCCATGGGAGATCCGTGGGCGATGACGTAATCCTCACCCACCCTCAGGGGGCCACCCGGCAGGTCCACCAGGAAGCGCCAGTTGTCCTGACGGAGTCTCTCTCGGGTCCAGTCGATGGCTTCGCTGGCCGGCAGACTGAAGGTGTTGTCAGGATCGAGTCCTGCACAGACCTTGTCGTGGTTGCCTCGGACTACGAACCGGGGCCGCATCTCGCGCACCTTGTCCAGCAGCTGGTTGGGGTGGGCACCATAACCCACCAGATCACCGAGGAGCACGAAGCGGTGAATCGCGCGGCGGCGTGCAAATCTCAGAACGGCCTTGAGGGCGTGGAGGTTCGAATGCAGATCGGAAAGGATGAGATCCACTAGGGAAATCCAGGGGGGTAGACCTTCAGTCTAGCAAGGCCGACACCAATTCCCGGGAACTGTGACCAAAAGGCAGGAGCATCGGGGCCAGGGACCAGGCGGGCATGCGGGCGGCCCAGCGCGCCATGAAGGCGGCGCGGTCCTGCGCCAGTGGGCGCTGGGGATCCCGCCCGGCCCGCTCCCAGGCGCGGTTTGGCGATTCCGCCAGCCAGAGCGGGGCAAAGTCGGCGGACACGGTGGCAGTACGGTTCACCTGGGACTCCCAGGCCCCGCCTCCCAGGGCCACCACCCCCGGCTTGGCGAGCAGTTCCGGCAGGAGGGCAGACTCCAGAGCCCGGAAAGCTGCTTCCCCCGAACTTGCAAAAATCCCGGCCACGGAGCGTCCTTCGGCATTCACGATGACGTCGTCGAGGTCGTGGAAGGGCAGGGCGAGTTTGAAGGCGAGCTGTCGGCCGACGGTAGTCTTTCCGGCCCCGCTGCCGCCGATCAGGACCAGCCCCTGGCCGCGTCGGAAGGGGGGACGGACGCCCCAGCGGCGCCCTTGAGCCTCCCAGCCCAGGGCGGCAGGATCTTCGGCCCGGTGGATCGCTCCCACCATGGCCAGGCACTCTGCACCCGCCTCGAAACAAGCAACGGCATCCGCCAGGGTGAGACCTCCGATGGCGATGGGGGCCACACCTCTGGCCCGCAAGGACGCGCAACCTGCACGCAGCCCCTCCAGTCCGATCGGTTTCGCGTGATCGCTCTTGGTGGTCGTGCCGCGGAAAGGCCCTACCCCGGCGTGGTCGCAGGCGGCGTCCACAGAGGTCCATTCGGCGGCCGCATGGGTGGAGGCGCCAAAGTGGGCACTCGCCAGTCCTGAGAGCCTTTGCGCCTCTGCGGCCGGAAGATCAGCTTGGCCCAGGTGCAGCCCCCAGGGAACCAGACCCTCCCGCGCCGCGAGCATCGCCAGGTCAGCCCGGTCGTTCACGCAAATCAGCGGCCAGCCGCCGTTGGCGGCAGCCTCCGAAAGCGCCTTGCGGAGTTCTTCCCACTGGGTCCGGTGGTCCAGTGGCTTACCCCGGAACTGCACGAGCGGGAAACCAGCCTGGCCCAGCCGTCGGATCTGGACGGAGAGCGGTTCCGGGCGGGTGGCGTCAGTGACGGGATAGAGAGGGGGAAGATGGAGCATCGTGAGTCAGTCTAGGCTGCTTCCCCATCCGCGAACTGCAGCCGCACCAGCCGGGCATAGACGCCATCCTGGGCGATGAGTCCATCGTGAGTTCCCCGTTCCACCAGCACGCCCTGATCCATGACCCAGATCTCGTCGGCTTCGCGGATAGTGGACAGCCGGTGCGCGATGGTGAAGGTGGTGAGGCGGTGGCTCACCCGCTCGATGACCGTCTGGATTTTGGCCTCGGTCTCGGAGTCGATGTTGGCGGTGGCCTCGTCCAGCAGCAGCACGGCGGGTTCCAGGTAGAGCATGCGGGCGAAGGCCAGCAGCTGCCGCTCTCCGGCGCTGAGCTTCTGACCGCGCTCGCCCACCTGAGTGTCCAGCCCCAGGGGCAGGCGTCCCACCAGGTCCTTGAGCTGGCTCTGCTCCAGCACGGAAGCGAGTCGGCCTTCGTCCATGGGCCGGTCCAGCACGATGTTGTCGCGCAGGCTGCCGGAGAAGACGAACACATCCTGGAGCACCAGGCCGAAGAGGTCTCGCAGGCTGCGGAGTTGAAGTTCCCGGGTGTCGATGCCATCCAGGGTGATCCGGCCCGCATGCACATCGTAGAACCGCATGAGCAGGTTGATCAGCGTACTCTTCCCGGCCCCGGTGTGGCCCACCACGGCCACCCGGCGTCCCTTGGGGATGACGCCGCTGAGGCCCCGCACGACCTGGCGTCCGCCCTCCTCGTAGGCGAAGGTGACGTCTTCGAAGCGGATCTCCCGGGCAAAGGCGGCGGGCCTCGCCTCCGGCGCTTCGGGGATCTCGTCCCGGTTGTCCAGCAGGCGGAAGATGCGCTCGCTGGAGGCCAGGGCCGTCTGCATCACGTTGTAGCGCTCCGCTAGCTCGCGGATGGGCCGGAAGAAGCGGCTGGACTGCTGGACGAAGGCCAAGAGGAGGCCCCAGGTGATGGCCCCGGCCTTGAGCTTGAAGCCCGCGTAGAAGATGAGAGCCGCGGTGGTGGCGGAGGTGATGAATTCGACCACGGGGAAGAACACGGCATAAGCGAAGATCGTGCGCAGGAAGGCCTGGAAGTAGTCTTCATTGAGCACCCGGAACTGCTGGTTGCTATGCCGCTCCTGGCCGTTGATCTGGACCAGGCCCATGCCCGAGATCTGCTCCTGGAGGAAAGCGTTGATTGAGGCATAGCGGCGCTGGGTCTCCCGGAAGGCCTCGCCCGCGCGCCGGCGGAAGACCTCCGTGGCCACCAGGAGGAGGGGCAGGATGCCCACCGCGACCAGGGCCATGCCGGCATGGGTCCGGAACATCCAGATCACGATGGCCAGCAGCGAGAACGCATCCCCCACGATGGCCACGAAACCCGAGGCGAACATCTCGTTCAGGTTCTGCACGTCGCCGGTCACTCGCGTCATGAGCCGGCCCACGGGGTTCCGATGGAAGAAGTCCGTGCTGCGACCCATGAGGTGGGCGAAAAGCTCGACCCGGAGGTCCAGCATGGCCTTCTGGCCCACCTTGGCCAGCAGGAAGTAGCGTGCGAAGCTGACGAAGAAGCCCGCGACAAGCACACCGATGAAACCAGCCAGGAGCGGAGCGGCGCCCTTGAGACTCCCCTGGGCCATGAAACGGTTGATGAGCCGGAGCGTCAGTTCCGACGGCATCACCTCGAGCGCCGCGCCGATGGCCATGAGGAGGAACAGGACCAGCAGTCCGATCCAGTAGGGGCGGAGGTAGCTGGCCAGCCGCCAGAGCAGGGCGTGGCGCATGGGGCGCTGGTCGGCCTGATCGGACTGGAAGAAGGCTCCCTGTTCTGACATGGGCTCATTGTCCCACAGCGGGAGGAGAATCCCTGCAACGGAGCAGAGGCAGCCCGGGAAATGTCCGCCGGCCTCAAATTTGCAGACACCCTCTCATGTAAACTGGAGATTCCCTGGAGATGTCATGGGTTCCCGGCACCACGTTTGCAATGCCGCCAGCCTGGCAGCTCCGGCCTGGAAGGCCCGCTCATGAGGCTGGCAACGCCCTCTGGCTTCGCCACGGAAGTATTTCTCCTGGAAAGGCCCGACCGGGATCTGCTGCCGGAAGGTCCCTGGACCCTGCTGGGCGACGCATGCCTGCGTAACGCTTGGATCACGGCAGGCATGCCAGAACCGGCCCATGCTCTGTGGGTGACGGTGCCGGAGGAGGAGAAGATCCTGCGCTCGTTGATCCCGTGGCTGGAGCACTGGGCCAGAGTGCCGCTGCATCGGGATGCCACGGTGGTGGCTCTGGGGGGCGGCGTGCTGACGGATCTCACGGGACTCGCGGCCTCGCTCTACCTGCGGGGGGTCGCCTGGCAGGTCTGGCCCACCACTTTATTGGCCATGGCTGACGCTGCCCTGGGTGGCAAGACCGGAGCGGATCTCGCTGCCGGCAAGAACCTGGTAGGCGCTTTCCATTTTCCCCGTCGGCTGGTGGCCTGCACGGATTTCCTCACAAGCTTGCCGGAACGCCAATTGCAGAACGGGCGCTGGGAACTCGTCAAGACGGCGCTGATCCAGGGCGAGCTGGCCTGGGCCATGGATATGCTCCAGGACGGGCCGCTGAAGCTCGCCTGGGTGGAACGGGCCCTCGCCTTCAAGGCCGGGGTGGTGCACCGGGACCCGCGGGAGGCCGGAGAACGCCGCCTGCTGAACCTTGGCCACACCTTGGGTCATGCGCTGGAGGCGGCCTCCGGCTACCAGCTCCTGCACGGCGAGGCGGTCGGTCTCGGCCTGCTCGGAGCCTGTCTCCTGGCGGAAGAGCAGGGATTGAAGCCATTTCCGGCCAGCCTGCTCGACACCCTGACCCGGCGACTGGCGCCCCTGGCGCCCATGGTCGCCCCATGGCCCGACTGCCTGCCGCTGCTCGCCCGGGACAAGAAGGCCGCACGGTCCAGTGGTCACACGGAGAAGGCTCCCACCGTCGAGATCCAATGCATCCTTCCGCGACCGAACGAACCCGCCGTGCAGCGGGCGCTGCCCCCCCAGGCCTGGGCAGCGACCCACGCCAGGCTCTTGTCCATGCTCCACCAGGAGAGCCTCCGTGCTTGATCTCCGTACTCCGATTCTCGCCTTGCTCCTCGTGGCGCCGCCAGTCTTCGCCGAGGATGTCCGGGCCCTCATGCTCCAGGCCCGAGCCCTCCAGCTGAGAGGCGGGGGCGAGGATCCCGCGGCGGCGGCGGCCCTCTACCGGCGCGTGCTGGCGCAAGTCCCAGACAGTGCGGAGGCGAACCTGCGGTTGTCGGAATCCCTCCAGGAAGCGCAGGACCTGGAGGGTGCCGTGGCTCCCGCGAAGCAGGCCGTGGCCTTGGGCCTCCAGAATGCGGAGGCCCAGGCCCACCTGGCTCTCCTCCAGTACGAACGGTCGCGGAAAGAAGCGTCGCTGCTGCCGGAAGCTGCGAAAGAGCTGCGGGCCGCCACGCTCCGCCTGCCTCAGGATCCCGAGCTCTGGGCGCGCCTGGGCGAGGTTTCCGAGCAGTTGAAGGACAATGCCGGGGCCCTGCGGGCCTGGCGTCGGCTCGGTAGGCTGCGCCCGGGTTTTGGGCCCGCCTGGGAACGGGCACTCATCCATGCCCGCGCCATCCAGGACTACGAAGGCAAGCGGGAGGCGCTGCTGGCCTTGAACGCCAGGAATCCGGAAGACCGGCACCTCCGGATGCTGGAGGAGTTGGCCCGGGAGCAGATCCAGGCCGGATACCTGGCCCATGCAGAGGAGAGTTTCCTCCTCCTGGTGAGCCATGTGCCCCAGGAAGAAGGGTTCTGGGAGAACATCTCCCTCGTGCGCCTCCAGACGGGGCGCTGGTCGGAGGCCCTGGACTCGCTGGCCAGGGCCGAGGCCCTGAAGCCGAGTCCCACCCTGACGTTCCACACGGCCCGCGCTCTCATGAACCTGGGGCGATTCGATGAGGCCGAGCGGCGGCTCCAGCCCGTCGTTGCCCAGGAACTCGAGCCGCAATGGATCGCGGATGGCGTGCCCATGCTGTACGCCGAAGCCCTGCTGCTGCAGGGCAAGGGGAAGGCCCTGCTGGCCTTCCTGAAAAATCGCCCACCCCATCCCCGCACCGACGGCGAAGCCCAGGTCTTCAAGAGTCAGGCCCACATCAGCCTTGGCGACTGGAGTAGCGCCCTGGCAGCCCTCAAGGAGGGGATCGCCCGCTACCCGAAGCTCCCCTTCTTCCAGCAGGCCGCAGCCCTTCCGACGAAGTACCTCGACTACGCCTTCTTCTCCCGCAAGGAGACCCGCGCCGCGCTTGAGCAACTGCACCTCGAAGGCATGGCCACCCTCTGGCAGGAATTCCAGCGCTGGGACAAGTGCCTCGCGGCGCTCGAAAGGGCGCGCAGCCTGTCGACCGTGCGCCGGGTGGACGTGCTCATCCTGCAGAGCGAGGCCTATGACCAGCTCAACCGCTCCGCGGAAGCCCTCGCGGTGCTGCGGGAGGCCCAGGCGCTGGAGCCGGCCAATTCCCTGGTCCAGAACAACCTCGGCTATCTGCTGCTGGAACATGACCAGAACCTCACGGAAGCAGCCACCCTGATCGAGGCCAGCGCCAAGGCCACGCCGGACAACGGCAACGTGGTGGACAGCCTGGGCTGGGCCCAGTTCAAGCTGGGCCGGATCGCCGAGGCGGAGGCCACCCTGCGCCGCGCCGTGGAGCTGAGCCCCTTCAGTCCGGAGGTGCGCAAACACCTTGGCGAGGTGCTGGTGAAACAGAACAAGCTGGTGGAGGCCGCCGAGCAGTGGGACCGGGCCCTGGCCTTCGTCTTCCCGGAGCGCAGCCTCCTGGAGAAACGCCTGGGCGAACTGCGCGTCCGCATCGCCAAGGAGCAGGCCGCCAAGGCCGAATCCTCTGCTGCCCCAATGGCCGCGCCCGCCGCAGGTCCGGATGATGAGGAAGACGACTGATGCTGGTTGCCCAGGCGCCGCCGACCCTTTCTGCGCCTGCCCTGGCTGCGCCCATCCGGGCTCAGTACGGCTGGGGCTATGCGGGTCCCGACGGGGAAGGGGTCGGCACCCTCAGCCTGCTGATGGAGCCCGCCAGCGGTCGCCTGGTCCTGGAGTTGCACGCGCCGGGCGAGCGACTGGTGCTGCTGGAAGGCGATGGCGTTTCCGGCTACCGGCTACTGGTGCCCCGGCAGAAGCTCGACCAGCGCGCAGCCTCCCTCGCCCAGCTGCCGCTGCCCTTCCTGCCCCAGGTGCCCAGTGTGGAGGCCCTGCTGCGCCTCCTGCGAACCGGCGAGGGCACTGGCATCTCCGTGACCAAGCGGGACGCCCAGGGCCCCCTGAAGCTCCACTGGCAGGGCAAGGACGCCCGGGGCAAGGACGAGCAGGTCTGGCTGGAGCGCAAGCGCTGGGAGGAGGGGAAGTAGTTCCCCTCGCGCGGTTCCAGCAGACCTTCACCGCGTTCGCGGTGAAGGGGGTGAAGCGTTGAATGAACGAATGTGAGTCCATCTTGTCCGGGAGGGAAATGAGGCTCTAAAATTTCTCGTCCACCAAACCCCGGCCACCTTTTCACTAGCCCTCAACCACCGGCCCGGAACAAGATGAGGCCTTTGAATTCCCAATACGGACCGTCGGGCTAGGTTCTGGTCAGACGCGAGAGGTGGGTTTGCTGAATACGATGAGGGCACTAACCTGGCTTTACTTGGGGATGTTGGTCCTGTCCGGCCGACCACTGCGGGCAACCGAAACCGCGCCGCCGGCGGTGGTGAGCGAATTGACCACTGAAGAACGGGCCTGGGTGGCGGATCATCCGGAAGTGTTAGTGGCATTCAGTGAATCATATCCTCCTTATTCACAACGCTTGCCGGATGGCCGCATGGAGGGCATTGATCTCGACTACCTCAACCTCATTGCCGGCCGCACCGGACTCACCTTCAAGCCGATCAACATCCATGAATGGAGCGAGGCCGAGGAGGCCTTGCGGGCTGGGCGAGTCGACCTGCTCACTGGGTTGGTCCGCACCGCGAAGCGTGAGGCGTACCTGATCTTTACGGTGTCCTATATCCAGGTCCCGGAGGTGATCGTCACCCGTACCGACATGCCCTATGTCCTGGATGTGGCTCAATTGTCGGGCTTGCGGGTGGGCAAGGTCCGCGGGACCTCATCCGCGTTGGAGAACCTCGTGCCGGTGGCGGTAGCGTCCCAACGGTTGGAGGAATTCGACAACGTCAACGCTGTGTTCGAGGCACTGTCGCGGGGGACGATCGATGCCACGGTCACCGATACCGTGAATGCGGCCTATACCATCAAGTTGCTGCACCTCACCAATCTGCGCTTGGGCAGCGTGATCGGTGGAGTGGGGGACACTTTTTTTGGTGTGAACCGGCAAAAGCCCATCCTGGCGCGGATCATCAACAAGGCGATTGCCACGATCACGTCGAAGGAGCGCCAGGCCGTCGATGAACGATGGATTGCCTTGGATTTGGCCCCTAGCAAATGGCTGCTGGCGTTCAAGATCGTCGCGGGTGTGGCCCTCGCGGCACTGGTGATATTTTTCGGGCTCTTGTTCCACAACCGTCGGCTCGCTGCGGAATTGAATGAACGCCTCCGGATTCAACTGCAATTGGAGGAAGCCCATGCAAAACTGGCCCGGGTCAGCGGGGAGAAATCCGAGCTGCTGCGCATGGTGGCCCACGACCTGCGTAGCCCGCTCAGCGGTTTGAAGTTGGCCACGGAATTGCTGCAGCCAGAAAGCAACCAGTTGAGCCCGCCCAATCAGGATTTACTGCTCAAAATGAGCCAAACCATCGGGCAGATGCGGTGCATGGTCGATGATCTGGTGGACGTGCAGATGCTCGAGGAAGGGCGGCATGACTACCAGTGGGAGGAAGTCGATTTCAGCGTCATCTTGAGGGAGGTGGTGGGCGTATTTGCGGGAAGGGCCGCGCAGAAAAACATTCATCTGGTGCTTCGCACCCAGGAACCGGTGATGCGGTTACTGACGGACGCCCGGGCATTGCGCCAGGTGGTCGACAATCTGGTGTCGAATGCCCTCAAATATTCGCCGGCACACACCGAGATTCGGCTCGATCTCCAGTGGGCCGGAGCTGCCTGCCGTCTCCTGGTCCGTGACCAGGGTCCCGGTGTTAAAGCGGAGGAGATGGAGACGGTCTTCGAAAAATACGGCCGGGGTTCTGCCCGGACCACGGACGGCGAGAAATCAACAGGCCTCGGTCTTTGGATCGTGCAGCGCATCACCACGGATTTGCACGGGAAAGTTTGGTATGAGGCCGGCCCGGGCATGGTTGGATCGATATTTATCGTCGAAGTGCCGTCTCGGCTGCCGTCAGTCTGACTTTTTGCATGAAATCCGGCGAATCTTAAGTCAGGGGTTGTCCGGGCTGAAGCAGGACGCCCCGGGCCCCTTGAAGCTCCACTGGCAGGGCAAGGACGCCCGGGCCAAGGACAAGCAGGTGTGGCTGGAGCGCAAGCGGTGGGAAGAGGCGGGACGGTAGCTCCTCGATGCGAGTCTCCCGCGACAGATTGCCCAAGCGACTCAACCTTTGGTAAGGTACAGCCAACAACAGCAATGAGGTTCGGGTGGAAGGTGGATTCGGGTCATGACGGTTGCCGGCCTGCCTTTCCCTGAACTCACTGACTTACGGAGGAATCCATGAGTTCCCTGACCAAGACCCTCATCCTGGCCGCCACCCTGGTGACCGTAAGCGTGCAGGCTGCTGACATCAAGGTCGGAGTGGCCGAAGCCCTCTCGGGCGGAGCCGCTCAATACGGCGTACCCATCCGCAACGGGTTTCAGCTGGCCGCCGATGAGATCAACGCCAAGGGCGGCATCAACGGCAACAAGATCCAGCTGGTGATCGAGGACGAACAGGGGAAGAAGGAGGAGGCGATCAACGTCTTCAAGAAGCTCATCTTCCAGGACAAGGTCCTGATGATCTTCGGGCCCACCCTCTCAAACTCCATGTTCGCTGCCGGCCCGGTCGCCAATGCCTCGAAAACCGTGGCCTTTGGCACCTCGAACACGGCCAACGGCATCACAGACATTGGCCCCTACATCTTCCGCAACTCGGTGATGGAATCCGACGTGCTGCCGATCACCGTGGCGACGGCCGTTAAGCACTACCACATCAAGAAGGTGGCTGTGATGTATGGCAATGACGATGCCTTCACCAAGAGCGGTTACGACGTGTTCAAGAAAGTGCTTGCGGATCAGAACATCCCCGTGACCACCACGGAAACCTATGTCAAAGGCGACGTGGATTTCAAGGCCCAGCTGACCAAGATCAAGGCTGGCAACCCCGATGCGATCATCTGCTCTGCCCTCGCCGAGGAGGCTGCGAACATCATGCTCCAGGCACGCTCCCTGGGCATCAAGGCACCCTTCATCGGCGGCAACGGCTTCAATTCCCCCAAGCTGTTTGAAATCTCGAAACAGGCCGGGGACGGCACTTTCGTCGGCAGCCCCTGGTCCAATGACAATCCGAGTTCTGCCAATGTGAACTTCGTGAACGCCTACAAGAAGAAATACAACGCCGAGCCGAACCAGTTCGCCGCCCAGGGCTACGATGCGCTGTACATTGCCGCGGCCGCGCTCAAGACAGTCAAGCTCTCTGGCAACCTGGAGGCCGATCGGCAGGCGCTTCGCGACGCGCTGCCCAAGGTGACCATCAATGGGGCTACGGGGGCCTTCAAGTTCCGTCCCGCCGTTACCAAGGATGGCAAACCCGGAGGCTTCGATGCGGACCAGAAGCCCTTCATCTACATCCTGCAGAACAGCAAATTCAATCTCTTTACCGGCAAGAATTAACCCTGGCCCCCCCCCCGGTCTCGCGGGGCCCCTAGACCGACATGCTCCCCCAACAGCTCCTCAACGCCCTCACACTCGGCAGCGTCTACGCACTTTTCGCCTTGGGCTTCACGCTCATGTTCGGCGTCCTGGGCGTGATCAACCTGTCCCACGGAGCGGTCTTCATGGTCGGCAGCTATGCGGCCCTGTTTTTCGTCAACCATTTCCATCTGCCTTTGTGGCTGGCCCTGCTCTCGGCGATGGCCATCAGCGGGTGCCTGGGCCTGCTGATCGATGTGCTTATCCTCAAGCCCCTGCGGGCGAGAAACGCGCCGCATCTGATTCCGATGATTGCCACCATCGGGGTCGCGATCACGCTGTCGAGTGCGGCGCAGGGGATCTTCGGCGCGGAGATCATGCGTTTCCCAGAAGGCACGATCCCGACCGGTGAGTTCACCTTCGGCGATGTGCATGTGCGGGCCATTGAGATCGGCATCGTGGCCATTTCCCTGGCGGTGATGGCGATCCTGTTCACGGCCCTCCGCCGCACCCAGGTCGGGCGGGCACTGCGGGCGATCGCGGAGTCCCCCAAATCGGCCGCCCTCCTCGGCATCAACGTGGAGGGACTGTTCCGGGCGACGGCTTTCATCGCAGGCGCACTGGGGGGCGCGGCGGGTGTGCTGATCGGCCTCGACTTCAATGCGATCACCCCGCTGATGGGTCAGCCCATCCTGCACAAGGGGATCGCGGTGATCATTCTCGGCGGCATGGGCGACATTCGCGGCTCGTTGATCGCCGGGCTCTTCCTCGGCTTCGCCGAAGTCATGAGCAAGGCCTACCTCTCCAGCCAGATGGGGGATGCGGTGGCCTTCGGAATGCTGTTCCTGATCCTGCTGGTCCGTCCCTCTGGCCTGTTCGGGCGGGTACTGGAACGGAAAGCCTAGGAGAACATCTGGCATGGAATGGCTCGCAAATTTCTGGGCGACCTACAGCACCCTGATCTACTCCATCGGGGTGTATGCCCTGGTCGCGCTCTCCATCTGGCTGACCCTGGCCTGCGGCCTCCTTTCCCTCGCGAACGCCGCCTTCATGGGCATCGGCGCCTATGTGTCCGCACTGCTTTCGCTGCAGGCTGGCTGGCCCTTCTGGGCGGTGCTTGTGGCCGCGGGCCTGGCCCCCGCAGGCGTGGCCCTCATCATCGGGATCCCGACCCTGCGCCTGTCCGGGGTGTATCTGGCCATGGCGACCCTGGCCTTCGGCGAGGTGGTGCGCATCATCATCCTCAACCTCGAGATCACCGGCGGGCCCGAAGGGCTCAACGGCATTCCCCAGAGCACTCGGGGCTGGCATATCGTCGCCATCCTCGGCCTCGCGGTCTACGGCCTCGCGCGGATGCGACGCTCCAGGACGGGGCGGGCTTTCGAGGCCATCCGGGAGGACGAGGTGGCGGCCAGCCTGATGGGGATCGATGTCAAGCGTCACAAGCTGTTTGCGTTCGTGCTCGGTGCCGTGCTGGCGGGCGTGGCCGGCGGACTCAACGCCCACGCCACGTTTTTCATCAGTCCCCGGGAGTACGGGTTCGAGAACGCCGTGGACATCCTGACCATGGTGGTGTTTGGCGGCATCGGGGGCCTGGTTGGACCGATGGTTGGAGCGGGCATCCTCACGCTGCTGCCGGAGTTGCTCCGATTCCTGCACGAGTTCCGCGGCATCTTCAATGGCCTGGTTCTCATACTCGTGGTGCTGTTCCTGCCCAAGGGCATCTGGGAGCCCCGCCGCATCCGGGCTCTGTTCGGGCTCGGGCCGAAGGAGGGCTAGGGATGCTGTCCATTCGGAAGCTGGGCAAGCATTTTGGCGGGCTCACCGTGCTCGAGGATGTCAGTTTCGACGTCCCTCTGGGCGGCATTTTCGGTCTGATCGGGCCCAATGGAGCCGGGAAGACCACCGTGTTCAACCTCATTACCGGGCTTCTAAAGCCATCGACGGGCACCATTTCCTTAGAGGGCCGTGATTTGGCTGGCCTGGCCCCCCATCAAGTCACGCGCCTCGGCATCGCCCGCACCTTTCAGAACATCCGGATTTTCAAGGAGATGACGCTCCTTGAAAATGTGCTGGTGGGCATGCACGACAAGCTCGGCTACGGCGCCCTCGGCCCCTTCCTCATCAGCCGCGCCTTCCGCAGCGCCGAAGCCCAGGGCCGGGAGTGGGCGCTGGAACTGCTTTCCTGGGTCAGGCTGGAGCACCGGGCTGGGATGCTGGCGGACAACCTGTCCTACGGCGACCAGCGCAAGCTCGAGTTTGCCCGTGCGCTGGCCACCCAACCCAGACTGCTGCTGCTCGACGAGCCTGTGGCAGGCATGAATCCCGCCGAGAAGACCGTGCTGATGGAGGAGATCCAGAACATTTCGCAACGCGGCTTTGGTGTCTTCCTGATCGAGCACGATATGCGCTTCGTCATGGGCCTCTGCGAGCGCATCGTGGTGCTCAATTTCGGCCGCATCATCGCCGAAGGATCTCCCGAAGAGGTCCGCAACAACCCGGAGGTGATCGAGGCCTACCTCGGGCGCGAAGATGACGGGGCGAGCGTATGAGCGTGCTTCTCAACGTCGAGGATCTGGCCGTGACCTATGGCCATATCGAAGCCGTGAAGGGCATCAGCTTCCAGCTCCAGGCTGGCGAGATCACCGCCCTGGTCGGGGCCAACGGTGCGGGGAAGAGCACCACCCTGCTGGCCCTGTCCGGTCTGCTTCGGGCCGTGCGGGGGCGCATCCTGTTCGAAGACGAGGACATCACCCGCCTCGCGCCCCACGAGATCGTGCGCCGGGGAGTGGTGCAGGTAGCCGAGGGACGCGCCATCCTTGCCACCTTGTCCGTGGGCGAGAACCTGGCACTCGGGGCCTATTCGCGCCGCGATCGCGCGGGCATCGCCACCAGCCTGGAGGAGGTCTTTCACCTTTTCCCGCGCCTGCAGCAGCGGATCTCGCAATTGGCCGGCAACCTCTCTGGAGGGGAGCAGCAGATGCTGGCCATCGGGCGGGCCCTGATGGCCAAGCCGCGCCTGCTGCTGCTCGATGAGCCTTCCATGGGACTCGCCCCGCTCCTGGTGCAGGATATCTTCAGGACTCTGGTCACCATCAACGAATCAGGCCTCACCGTCCTCCTCGTGGAGCAGAACGTGCGGCAGGCCCTGAGGATCGCGCGCCAAGGCTATGTGATCGAGACCGGCCGGGTGGTGCTCGCCGATTCCGGTGCCAACCTGCTGCACGACCCCCGCGTGGCCGAGGCCTATCTGGGGGGATGACGGTTTCTGCTGAGGCATCGGTGCTCTTGCTGAATTTGCCGCGTTCGCGGCGAATTCAGATAGGCGGCTTCGCCGCGATGGCTGGTTTGCCGGCGGCGATCCAGGCGTTGAGGATGGCATCGCCGAGGTGTTCACCTGCACGCTGGAGCTGCTGCTTCACCACCGGCCCCTGCCTGGCCCAGAAGATCATCCAGTAGGCCTGGCTGCGCTGCTTGCCGCGGGTGGTCTGCGCCGTGGTGCGATCAGCCTCCCGGTCGTCTGCCAGCAACTGCGGAACGAGCGCGTGGGAGGCTTGCAGCCACTCCCACGGCCGATGGAAGATGGCCGCATCAGGGCTGGCCATGAGGACCGTCAGCTCATCTGCCACGATGTGCCGCTCCACCAGCCCGCTTTCCCAGCGGCTGTGGACACCGCGCTGGTGAGTGAACTGGCCATCGTGGTTCAGGGTGGTGTGCAGGGGCACGTGGGCATCGCCGATGTAGTGGCCCAGAACCGCCGTGGCCAGGGCGACCTTGCCGGGGTCCCCTTCGCTGAATGCGGCTACCAGATCCCGCCAGCGGTCCTGGATGATCCAGGGCAGGACACCAAGGCGGTAATAGTCGCCACCGACGATGGCCCGGGCCTCTTCGAGGGTGTGGGGCAGGCGCTCCGGATCGCCATAGGGCTCCATGTCCAGGAAGTGGCGTGGACCCTCTTTCTTATCCGACTTCCAGTGGTCCGGATCGGAGGCGTGGTCGCATACTTCCGCCTCCCGCCCCGCGAACCAGGCCCGGGGACCCTCCGGCAGCGACCGCAAGGCCAGAGACGACACCACCCGATGCCCCCGGTCGCCCCAGGCAGACAAGGGTGGCGCCATGAGCAGCAGCAACAACGACAGGGCTCGCGTGAAAATCCGCATACCCGAGTATGGGCGGGATTCAGGCCAGTACGAACTTCAACCGCAGAAGACGCAACGAGTGCAAAGAAGCAGAAGCCACAAAGGGCACAAAGAACACAAAAGAATTGGGGAAGCGGAGGGACGCAGAGAAGCCGAGGAGAGCGGAGCAAAGCCACGCAGCAGGAAAGCCCTTATCTGTTCTCCGCTTTCCTCAGCCCCTCCGCTCTCCTCCGTTTATGAAATTCCTTTTCCAGAAATTCCTCCACCCCAATTCAAAAGCCCGCCCTGTTCTTGAATCAAAATGGGGCCTTTGAATTCCTTGTCCAACCTTTCTTCGGCGAAGATAAGGTTGCCAACATGCCGGTTAATGTGTAGCTTGCGACGGAACAATCAATCGATGGAGGATCCAAATGAGATCTTGGCTGGCCGTGCCTGTGATCCTTGCAATATTTGGTACCGAGCCCATGATGGCCCAGACTGGGGTAGATATGACCTGGGGGGTGAAGATCCCCCTCCGCGATGGGGCACACTTGAATGCAACAGTGTACCGACCCCACGAGCAGAAGGATCCACTGCCAATCGTTTTCACGTTTACACCCTACATCGGTGATTCCTATACGGACCGAGCCCTGTACTTCGCGTCCCACGGTTACGTTTACGCGCTCGTCGATGTGCGGGGTCGGGGCAATTCCGAAGGGGTCTTTGAACCGTTCGCGAACGAAGGGCGAGACGGCTATGACGCCACTGAGTGGCTCGCGAGGCAGCCCTGGTCCAACGGCAAGGTGGCCATGTGGGGCGGTTCCTACGCCGGATTCGACCAGTGGAGCGTGGCGAAGGAATTCCCACCTCACCTCGTGACCATCGTCCCGGCGGCTTCGGTGCATCCCGGAGTGGACTTCCCATCTTCCTTCAATATCAAGTACGCCTACGACCTGCAGTGGCTCACCTATACCAGCGGCAGGACGGGCAATCTCAAGACCTTCGAGAGCGGGGACTTCTGGTCCCAGAAATCGCGGGAAATGTACAAGGCCCACAGTGCTTTCGAAGACTACGACAAGCTGGTCGGGAACCCCTCGCCCATCTTCCAGAAGTGGATCCAGCATCCCACCTCCGACGCCTACTACGACGCCATGGTGCCCACCGGGGACCATTACAAGAAGATCGGCCTGCCGATCCTGACGATCACTGGCCATTACGATGATGACCAGCCGGGTGCTCTCACGTTTTACGGGCGGCATATGAAGTTCGGGTCGGCGGAGGCCAGGGCTCGCCACTATCTGATCATCGGCCCTTGGGACCACGCCGGTACGCGAACGCCTAAGGCCGAGATGGGCGGCCTGAAATTCGCGGCAGCCAGTGCCCTGGACCTCAACAAACTGCACGAGGAATGGTACGCCTGGACGATGAAGGCAGGCCCCAAGCCGGGCTTTCTGAAGAACCGGGTGGCCTACTACGTAATGGGTGCGGAGGAGTGGAAATACGCCGACAGCCTGGAAGGCATCCCCAACGGAGCCCAGACGCTTTACCTCTCATCGAATGGAGGGGCTTCGGATGTCTTCCATTCCGGTAACCTCCTCGCGGCGAAGGCGGGGTCCTCTGCCCCTGATGCCTGGACCTACGATCCCCTCGACAATCGTGCCGGTGATGCCGAGCCCACGGAGAACCCTTCCTACCTGACCAGCCAGGCGGGCCTGATCAACTTGTTCGGGGGGGGATTGGTGTACCACGGAGAACCCTTCCCGGCGGCGACGGAAGTCAGCGGCTTCCCGAAACTGACCGTGTGGCTAAGGATGAACGTACCAGACACGGACCTGGGGGCGACGCTATACGAGATCCTACCCGATGGAACTTCGATCCAACTCAGCGGTGCCATCATGCGAGCTCGTTACCGTGATGGCCTGCGCCAAGAGAACCCGGTCCCCGATGGCGTTCCAGTGAAGTATGTCTTCGACAACTTCACATTCTTCTCCCGCAAAGTCGGCAAAGGAAGCCGCCTGCGTCTAGCCATCGGCAGCCTCAATTCACCCTCCCTGGAAAAGAACTACAACGGCGGGGGCGTCGTCGCGAAGGAGACTGGCAAGGACGCCCGCGCCGCCCACATCCAACTGCTTCACGATGCCGAGCACCCCAGCTCGTTGGAACTCCCGATCGTGAAGAGCGGGGAACCCTGACGGCCTGATTCATCGAATTTCGAGAGGCGCACGAGCTCGCAGCGCGAATAGGCGAGAGAACCAATCAAGGGCCCCGGAGCGGACCTATTCCGGTATGGCCCCCGTCCGCTCCCAGCGGGTGCGGGTGAAGAAGTGCCGTGCGGCATCGATGAAATCCCAGGCGACATCCGTTGGCCCGGCGGGCACGCGGCCGTTGTCGTTGTCGGTGTCGCCTTCTCGGAAACTCCACCACACGATGAAAGGGCGGCCGCGCAGATGGTCCACGGGCAGGAAGCCCCAGTAGCGGCTGTCCATGCTGTTGTCCCGGTTGTCGCCCATGGCGAAGATGTGGCCGAGAGGCACGGTGACGGGACCCAGGTTATCCTTGAATCCCTCCTGGATGAGGCTGTTCATGGCCTGCATCTGGTTGCGGTCGTGGAGGGCCAGCACCTCGGGATCCGCGTGGCGCCACAGGCCCACGGGCCGTTCGGCCTCGCCGGCGTAGCGCGTGGGGGGCCACGGGCCCGGGGTCGGCCCTTCGGGGCTGCGACCGAACATGTGCTCGAAGGCGCCGGTCACCTGCTTGCCGTTCACGAAGAGGCGCTTGTTGCGCATTTCGACCGTATCCCCCGCCAGGGCCACGCAGCGCTTTACGTAGTCCTGGTCGCGGTCGAGCGGCCACCGGAAGACGATGATGTCGCCGCGCGTCACGCCGCGCATGGGGAAGAGGGTCTGCTCCCAGGACCACTGCGGCCGGGCGAAGATGAACTTGTTGGCCAGGA
>CAIQPH010000048.1 GCA_903873655.1 uncultured Holophagaceae bacterium
ATCGCCGCCCCTGTCCACTCTGCCCACGCTCCCGTGGTCACAAGGATGAGCGAGAAGATCACGACGAGCTTTTTCATGGGGCCTCCAAAGGGGTCGCGACCCCTGTGAAAAGGATAGTCAACGGGGGTTCAGAGGTCAATGATCGGGGATTGACACCTGGAGGTAACGGGATTAAGGGCCAGATAAACTTCCAGTATTTGCAACCTCCCACATGATCTACTTGCTGGAGGCAATATGCCTACGCCAAGTCTACGGCCATACCGCCACGTACTACCCACCGGTTCATTAGCGCACAGCCGCCCATAGGCCCCCCCATCGTATCATGGTGCGGGGGCTATGATGATTACGCTACCAACCCTAAATGTCGCGCCGATCCAGCAGGGCTTGAAAGACCTCGGCGACGCCATGGTCTACCAGCAGAAGGTCCAAGACGCTCAGGACGAACAGCAAGCGACCCTGGCAGTCCGTCAGCAGTACAACGATAAGCTGCAGGAGCTACAGTCCTCCGGCGACTTCTCGCAAGACTGGGGCTCACAGCTCCGTGAATGGGCTGGCACGACCGTCGACCAGCAAGCCAGTCTGTTCAAGAACCCGCAAGCGTTCCAGGCATTCCGCAACCAGACCTTGAACCACTTCGAGGACACAGTGCCAGTCATCCGTCAGCAGATGACCGTGGCGCAGCAGTCGCACAACCTCGGCAACACTCAGTCCACACTCGACACCGCGACGCAGAAGGCCCAGAGCGGCGACCTGTCGGGAGTTGCTGACTGGCGCACCATTGCCAACCCGCAGGCAAGCGTAGACCCCGCGACCAAAGCGCAAAGCGTCGACTTCTCGCTGCCGTTCAAGAACGCATTCGGGAACAACGTGAAAGCGGCCCAGCAATTCTGGCAACAGGGAAACGACCAAATCGCGGGGACGTACATCGGGGCCAGGATCGATGGGATAATGAACAATGACCAGCTAACATCATCCCAAAAACTAATGTGGCTGCAGCAACTAAGAAGGGGGGCCGACAACGATCTACAGTCCAACGGTGTCCAAATCTCCACCGCCACCCAAGCCAAGCTCGAACAGACGCTAAACTCCACCATCGCCGCAACCCAAAAGGCCGCGTACACCGAGACAGAGACCCAACAACTCAACCAGCTCGACACGACGGTATCCCAAACCCTGCAAAACTGGACTGGCGCCAAGGCTACCGGCGCTTCGTTTGTCCCCGAGTCGATCCAGCAGTTCGCCAAAACTCCTGGGCTCTTGCCCAGCGTTCAGGCCAAGGCGAACGAAGCAATCGAACGCCTCACGATGAAGGGGGACGGTTCCCAGGGGGCAGCGAATACCGCAGCAATGAGCGCCGCGAATCAGAAGGTGGTCACCGACAAGATTCTCGGAGTGTTGTCCAGCGCTGCCATGACCGGGGCAGACGGTAACGACCTACACCAGATTGTCAACCAAATGTACCTGGACCCCAACGGTTACAAGGGGCTCAAGATCGACCTCGGAGAGCTTTCGACCATTCAGTCAAAGGCTGACAGCTTCACAGGCATGTTCCAATCCGCGAACAAAGACTTGATTCAGTTCATCAAGAGCAAGTTCACAGGCAAAGGGATCTCAGACGGAGACTCCCCGCTCCTGATTTCCAACGCCCTCGAAACCATTGGTGGGTTCAACACCTTCGGGACATCCAAGTTCAAAGACGCTACCGGAG
>CAIQPH010000049.1 GCA_903873655.1 uncultured Holophagaceae bacterium
CAATGCTTACCTTCTTCCTCACAGTTGGGGGCGGCGCAATAGTAGGTCAGGCCCCATCAGGTTCCCTCCGTCCAGTTCTCAAACGTCATAAATTCCTTCCTGTACGTGGCCTTAATCCTTCCAGTAGGTCCGTTGCGCTGCTTGGCTACCCGGATCTCCGCCAGGTCCTTGTCCGGCGAGTCCTCCCGATAGACCTCATCGCGGTAGATAAACAGCACCACATCGGCGTCCTGCTCCTGGGATCCGCTTTCCCGCAGGTCCGCCAGTTGTGGTCTCTTGTTGGGGCGGGCTTCCAAATTCCGGTTTAGCTGGCTCAGGGCGATGACCGGGAGGTATAATTCTTTTGACAGGGCCTTAAGGGCTCCCGAGATTTCCGAAATCTCTTGTTCACGGCTCCGGGCCCCCTTGTGCTTCGCCAGTTGCAGGTAATCCACAATCACCAGTCCGATGTTCTGCCGGGACTTGAGACGCCGGGCCATTGAACGAATCGCCATGGAACTCAGGGCCGGTTTGTCGATGATGAAGATTGGGAGGTCCAGCAACTCGCCGGCCGCCGAGGTAAGGCGGGCCCAGCCGTCCCCGTCCAGTCTCGCACTTCGCAGGTGGTAGGCGTTTATCCCCCCGACGCTGGCCAACTGCCGCTGGACCAACTGTTCCTTGGGCTGCTCCATGGAGAAGAAGGCCACCGGGATCCCCGCCTTTGCCGCGGTGTAGGCAAAACTATTCAGGGCCAGGGCGGTCTTACCCATTGAGGGCCGGGCCCCCACCAGGATCAGGTCGCCGTTCTGCCAGCCGCCGGTGATGGCATCCAGGTCGATCAGGCCGCTGGGCACCCCCAGGACCTCTCTCTTGTGCTCGAAGATTTTCTCCAGGCGCTCCACCGCAGGAGGAACTAAATCTGCCTCGGTGTAAACCGCCTGGACCTCCGGGCCGTCCTTGATCTGGTAGATTTTCTCTTCAGCCGCGTCGAGGAATTCATCGACATTATCCACCGGAGCGAAACAGGCTGAGGCGATCTCCTGGGTGGCGTCCAGTAGATGTCGGAGCATCGCCTTCTCCCGGACGATCCGGGCGTAGTGGGGGGCATTGGTAGCGAAGCCCACCTGCTCGCTCAGAGCCGCCAGGAAGACCGGGCCCCCGACGCTTTCCAGTTGATTGCGGTCCTTGAGGTACTGAGTCACCGAGACCAGATCCACCGGCAACTCGGCGCCGTAGAGATCCATCATGGCGTGGAAGATGCGGCCGTGGGCCTCCCGGTAGAAGTCCTCTTCCGAAAGGGTGTCGCAGATCTCGTCCAGTACCTCCGGACGAACCAGGATGGCACCAAGAACCGACTGCTCCGCCTCGGGACTGGCCGGCGGGGTGTAGGTTTTGGGGGCCTCTTCCTCCAGGCCGGCGCCTACCATTTTACGGCTCATGCGTCACCTGTTTCTGCTCCTGCAGCCCCTCAAGACCGAGAAGCGTCTGCCGGTCCTCTTGCTCCAGGGCCTCGGTATAGACCCGCTCGAAATCCCGACGCCGGAAGTCCAGATCCTTGTATTCCATCCGGTTGAACGCATCCCAGCCGCCACAGACTTGCAGGGCTCGCACCGTGGCCGGGTCTGTTGGCCCACCTTCACCTCTCTCCGCAGCGATGATGAGTTGCCCCCACCGCTCCGCCGCCGATGGCCGGCCGGCGTTCCGCAGGAGCAACACCTGGTCCATAATTTCGGAGACCTTGGGAAACCATTTATGCAGCTTAATGTGGGCCCAGACGGCTTGCTCAAATTCCTGGGGATCGAGGTATTTTTTCAGAGCCTCCCGATAAACATCCACGGTTTCAGGGGGGCATTCATAATCCTTGTAGTGGTACATCAAGATGCCCATCCCTTTCAAAAATTGCTTCTCAGTCAACATCTGGACCTCCTCGCCGTAATGTGCTTTCTCTTAAAGCTGCTAATCCTTTCGGTTCCTTCATGCCCCGAGCTGTGCTCCCAGGCTCAACAACGATCTTTTTAAGCCAGTTTTTTAGGAACATCCTGGGGTTTTTAAGCTGGCCGTTGGCCCGGCGCTTATGAGCGTTGGGGTTGTCGTCCAGCCAGTCGTGAGCGTTCGAGACTTCCTGTTTAAGTTGTTGACCAGTAAGCCCAGGGTTTTCCGCCAAAAGTTTTTTAATAAAATCTTCGTCCAGTTCAAAATGTTTGCAGGAATACAAAATTCTTGGCGGAGAAGGAACGGCGACGACCGGTTCGGGAGTCGCATCTTTTTTTAATCCCTTCTTAGACTGTGATTTAGACTTAGATTTAGACTTAGACTGTG
>CAIQPH010000050.1 GCA_903873655.1 uncultured Holophagaceae bacterium
CAGGATTTCCCCGGTGAGGAAGGGACTCCCGGCGGCGAAACGCACGGCCCGGCAGAGATCGGCGGGTTCCCCGATGCGCTTGAGGAGGGTGCGGTCCGCCAGGAAGGCGGCGTCATCGCCTTCCGACGGCAACACCGTGCCCAGAGCGTGACCCACCACCCGCACCTGGGGCGCCAGCAACTGGGCGAGCCCCGGCACCAGGGCGGCCAGGCCGGCCTTGGCAGCGCTGTAGGGCAGCCGCTTCAGCCAGGGATGGTGGATGGAAGTATCCAGAATGATCTGCAGGCAGGAGCCCTCCGCCAGGTTCGGGGCGAGGGACTGGGCGCAGAGGAAGGGAAAGCCCAGGTTCAGCCGCCAGGTGGCCTCCAGGGTTGCGGGAGTCCAGGTTCCAAGGGGCTGCTCGGGAAAGTTTCCAGCCAGTAAAACCGCCCCGGAAATAACCCTGCCCTGGGCTTTCAACGTGTCCAGATCTGCCATCATGCGGGACACCAACTCCGGACTTTCGGCATCCCACTGGAACGTCCGGACGCGCCCCCTCTTCGACAACCCATCTACCCAGGTTTCCCCGCCCCAGGGCCGTGAACTCGTCAACACGAGGTCGTGATCCCGGGCCAGATCCTCCGCCAGGGCCCGGCCCAGCCGCTGCCTGCCGCCCACCAGGATCCAGCAGGCCCTTTCGTTCCGCGTCATCCGGTCCATCCGGGCATTCTTCCACAAAGGCTCCATGAACCCCTACCTGAAACGCATCCGCTGGCGCCTGCTGTGGATCAGCTTCACCTGCCTGGCCTTGGCCCTGGGGTCCTTTGCGCTCAACCAGTGGGTCTATGCGGGCTCCGATGACCAGTGCTCCTGGAAAGTGGAACAGGGCCGGATTGTCATCCGGGAGATCCTGCCGGACGGTGTGGCCGAAGAGGCGGGTCTTCTGGAGGGCGACGAGCTGGTGAAGATCCAGGGGCGGGCCTACGAGCCCACCCTGGAAGGCATGCTGAAGGCCCAGCGCTTCATCAACGGGAAGCCTGAAGGCACCATCCTGATCTACTCGGTGAAGCGCCAGGACCGCACAATTCTCCTGCCACTCCGCCTGGTGAAACCCCTGGACTGGACCCAGCTGACCCTCCTGGCGAACGGCATCCTCGCCTGGGCCATCGGCCTCCTCGTCGTGATTTCGGCGCCGGAGCGCAAATCCTCGCGGCATTTCTTCTACCTGGCTGCGGTGGCCCTGCTGCTGTCGGGTGCCTCCCTGTCGGGCAACCCGCCCGTGGCCATGAGCATCCTCGTCGCGCTGACGGCCGGCGTGGCCTCGGCGCTCCTGCCTCCGCTCTGGGTCCATTTCTTCCTGCGTTTCCCCCATCCGCACGAGCAGCGGAAGAACCGCCGCCTGCTCCGGGTCCTCTACGCCACCTTCGCCTTCCAGTCGCTGGTGATGATGGTCCTGGGGCTCTGGGTCCTGGCCAATGGCGGGATCCTGAAGGCGCCCTCGGGGGCCCCTCCGGAAAGTCTCTTCCGGGCCCTGCTCAAGTTCTTTTCCTTCCTGCCCATCTCGCTCTATACCGCAGCTGCCCTCACCGGCCTCGGGTTCTTCATCGCTGGGACCTTCCGGGCACCGGACCGGCTCCGGAAGGCCCTCCTGCCCGCCCTAATCGTGACGGCGGCCCTTTGCCTCGACCTGCTGGCCTGGACGCTCCTCCAGACGAAGTTCGGCAGCAGCCTCCTTTTCCGCAGGCAGGCTTTCATCTTCATGCTGCCGGCGCCCCTGCTGCCTCTCAGCTTCGCCTACGCCATCTTCCGTCACGGACTCTTCGACGTGCGGAAGGTGCTGCTCCGCTGGGTGGCCTACATGGCCATTCTGGCTCTCACCGTGGCGCTCTATCTCGCTGGGCTGGCCTGGGCTTTCTCGCATCTTTCCGCCATTCCGCCAGGCTGGGCGGGGGCCCTCATCGGCCTCCTCGCCCTCCCGCTGGGCTGGGCACTCAGGAAACTGCTGCAGGGCATTCGGCGCCGTTTTCGCCGGGACTTCTCCAGCACCCGGGAGATCGCCCTCAGTGCTGTCCATGAGCCCCGCAAGCGGTTCAGCGAGGATTCCCTGATCAAGTCCCTGCGCCGGGCCCTCAGCGAGGCCTTCCAGCCCCAATGGCTGGAGATTCTCCCCATCGAGGACAGACAGGTGATGCTGCCGGCCGCCGAAGCCTCGGACCGGGATGAGCGCCGGCTTCATTTCCCACCCCAGCCGCTCCGGCTTCCGCCGGGTCTCCTGCGGCTCGCCCGGGAGAACCGCGAGCTGGTGCTCGGGCTGGGCAGCCAGGAGGCCGATTGGATCAGCGAACAGGGTGGCACGGTCCGGGCGCACATGGACGCCCTGGAGGCCCAGCTGATGCTGCTCCTCCTCGCCGGGGACCACCCCCACAGCGCCATCCTGATGGGAGGGAAGTACGCGGAACTGGACTATGGCCGCGAGGACCGCGAGCTCTTGCGCGAGGTGGCGGTGGCTGCGGGCCAGTGGCTGGAGACGGCCGTGATGCACCGGCGCCTGGTGGTCCAGGAGCAGCTCAGCCAGGAACTGGAAACAGCCCGGCGCATCCAGGAAGGTCTGGTCACCTCGCACGTGCCTCCGATCCCGGGGTTCCAGGTGGCTCTGCGGCTCGAGCCAGCCCATGAGACGGGTGGCGACCTGCTCTTCGTGAAGCGGCGGCCCAGCGGCTCCTGGCTCGCGGCCGTGGGCGACATCTGCGGCAAGGGCCTGGCCGCCGCCCTCTACATGGCACAGGCCACGGCTCTGCTTGAGCAGGCCGCCCAGCGGGAGGACCAGGGCCTGGAGGACATTCTCGCTTCCCTGGACCAGACCCTGCGCCAGCTGCTCGGCTCCAGGGGCTTCCTCACCCTCATCCTCCTGGAATGGGACGCTGCGGGGCACTACCACCTGGCACGGGCCGGTCACCCGGGTGCCCTGGTGCTCCAGGGCCCAAGTCAGGAGGCGGCTCACGAAATGATTCCGCATGGACGAGGCCTGGGATTCCGCCCTGCCGGGGCTCGCGACTGGGAAGTGCTCGAAGGCACCCTGCCCCCCGGAAGCTGGATGGTGCTCTACAGCGATGGCTTGTCGGAGGCCATGAACCGGGAGGGGGAACTCTACGGCCTGGGCCGCCTCAGCGCCCAGCTGCGCCGCCTCTGGGTCACGGGCAGTCCGAGGGCCGCCTGCGAGGCCGTCTTCCACGACGTGGCCACCTTCGATACCCAGAACCACGATGACCGCACTTTGTTTATCCTGGGGAGGGAGGCTTAGTGCGCAGATCTTCGCTTCGATGGACGATTCCAACTTTCATGCTCCTCCAATTGGGCCTGCTCTGGATCCAAGGCGCCCAACTCCACCGCCAGAATCAAGTGCTGGAAGGCCTGCGGGAAGACATCCGGGCTCTCTCCGAAAGCATCGATGATGGCCAGTCGTCGACCTCCAACGACGAGGATGGCACCGCCGTCCCTGCCAGGTATCAGCCCAGCGGGGAAGCGAAGAAACAGGTTGCGGCGCTGGGTGTCGAGGAGGAACAGGACCCGGCGGCGAAGGAGTTGCAGGCCTCCAGGGACTCGGCCCAGAAGGCCGTCAAGGAGGCCCGGGAAGCCCAGTCCAAGATCTCGTTCGAGGAGAATGCCCGCAAGGCCGAGGAGACTCGCAAGACCCAGGCGGCCACCCGTTCCTGGCAGCATTGGAGCCTGGGAGCCTCAGCCCTGGTGGTGCTGGCCCTGCTGGTACGGGCCTTTATCCGTCGGCGGGCCTGATGTCCCTGCTGGAGTATCTTCAGAGCGATCCCACCTGCCGGAATCTGGCGGAAGGCGCCGTCCAGGCCGTGGCTCCCGCGCTGGATGACCCAGATCCCCACCGGGTCTCCATGGAATTGAACGAATGGGCCTTCACCCTCGCGGGGCGGATGCCGCTGCCGTGGAACACCCACAAAGCCATCGACGCCTTGAACCACCTGCTCTTCGTCGAACTGGGCTTCGAGGGGGACCGGGACACCTACGATGATCCCCTCAACGCCCTGCTGCCAGCGGTGATTGCCCGCCGGAGCGGCATGCCCATCACCCTTTCCATCCTGTGGGTGGACCTGGCACGCCGCATGGGCTTCGACGCGGTGGGTGTGGGGCTGCCCGGCCACTTCATTGCGGCCCTGCGCACGGATTTCGGTCTCCTCTGTTTCGATCCCTTCCACAAAGGGCGGCCCGTGGGGGAAGAAGGTGGCGCCGAGCTGGTGAAATCCGCTACTGCCGGGCGCGTCACCTTCCAACGGGACATGCTCCGTCCCGCCAGCGACCGGGGGACCCTCATTCGCCTGGTGCGCAATCTCCATCTGCGTTTCATGCACGCTGAGGACTGGGAAGAAGCCCTGTGGACTGGCACCCATCTCATCCTGCTTGATCCGGACAATCCCAGAGTCCACAAAGAAAGAGCTTTCATCCACCTCCAGCGCGACGAGTCGGGCCCTGCTCTGGATGACCTCCGCGAGGCCCTGCGCCTGAGCCCCGATCCGGATCCCGAGATCAAGGCCTGGCTCGCACAACTTCGGCAAAGCTGAGGCGCTGGAACGCTTCAGGAAGTTGAGGCACTCTTCAGGCATGCGCATGCCAAGCCCCTGGCCTCTTCTTGTCGTGACCTTGCTGATCGTGACAGCAGGGTGTACCAAGCCGCGCTTTGCCTATGAGGTGGATCCGGCCCTCCGGATCGGCTCCTTCGGGTCCGTGGCCCCGGATCCCCGGAAAGACCGGATCATCATTCGGGAGGGCATGCGCCCCCTCAACCCCGACCTCCACCTCAAGGCAGTGCTAACTGAACTGGAACTAAGAAAGTACCGGACAGCAGTGGCCTCAGCCGCTGACCTCTGGGTCGGCGTCTATGTCCTGATGGGGACCGGGACCGAAGCCAGGGCTGCCTCCTCCAGTTCGCCGCACAAGGAAGGCTCCAGCGAGGGTCATCGTGGGGGAGGACGAGGCGGAACGGGGGCCGGCGGGTCCCCATCCGCTGGAAAGGGCGGGAACGCTCACCGGAGCTTCATCCTGATCGTCCAGCTCGAGGATCCCAGGACCGGCCTGCCCGTCTGGCAAGGTGAAGCGAATCTCAGCTACAAGGACAAGGGCCCGGACGGGGCCCCCCTGAGTATCGAAGAAGCCGTGCACCAGCTCCTGCAGCCGCTCCCTGCCCGGCCCTGAACTTAATGCGGGGGCCAGCCGGCCCCCGCGCACTGAAGACTGAAGACTACTTCTGCTGGGCCTCGACGACGGTCAGCGCCGTGAGGTGGATGATGTCATTGAGGTCGCTGTGCCGCTGCAGGACGTGGACAGGGGCGGCCATGCCACAGGTGATGGGGCCGATGACTTCGGCGTTCGCCAGCCGCTGCACCAGCTTGTAGGCGATATTGCCGCTGGTGAGGTCGGGGAAGATCAGCACATTCGGACCGCCAGGCAGGTCCACCCAGGGGTAGTCCTCGGCCAGGATGCCCTCGCCGAGCGCGGTGTCGGCCTGCATCTCACCGTCGCACTTCAGGTCGGGGCGGGCGGCCCGCACGATCTCGACGGCCTTCTGGACCTTGCGGACCAGGGGATGTTCCACGCTGCCGAAATCGGAGAAGGAGATCATGGCCACCTTGGGTTCCATGTTGAAGGTGTTCTTCACGAGGTCCGCGGTGAGGAGGGCGATCTCGGCCAGGTCCTCGTGGTTGGGTTCGATGTTCATGGTGGTGTCAGCGAAGAACAGGACGCGGTTCTTCAGTACCATCGTGTAGACGCCGCAGACCCGCTTGACGCCCTTGCTGGTTCCGATCACCTCAAGACAGGGCCGGATGCAGTCGGGGTAGTACATGGTCAGGCCCGCGATGAGGCCATCGGCCTTGCCCATACGGCACATCATGGCGCCGAGGTAGATCCGGCGCTGGAGCAGGCGATCGGCCTCGAAGGGAGTGACGCCACGCCGCTTCCGCAGTTCGTAGAGGGCTGTTTCAGCCTCCTGGCGCCAGGGCACCGCATTGAGATCGAGGATCTCGACGCCCTCCAAGTCGATGCTACGGCTGGCGGCCACGGCCATGATCTTGGCAGCATTACCCAACAGAATCGGCTGGCAGATGCCTTCTTCCACCATCTGAGAGACGGCCTGGAGGATCAGCGGGTGCTCGCCTTCCGGGAAGACCACGCGTTTGGGATCGGCCTTGGCCCGGTTGATGACGCTCCGGATCACGTCCTTGCTGCGGCCCTGCAGCCCTTCGAGACGCTCCTTGTAGGCATTCATGTCCGCGATAGGTACCCGGGCGACGCCGGTGTCCATGGCGGCCTTGGCGACGGCCGGGGCCACCCAGAGCAGGACGCGCGGATCGAAGGGCTTCGGAATGATGTACTCGGGGCCGAAGCTGAACTTCTTCCCCTCATAGGCCTTCACCACGGATTCCGGCACTTCCTCCCGGGTCAGGGCCGCGAGGGCCTTGGCGGCGGCCAGTTTCATGGGCTCGTTGATCTCCGATGCGCGCACGTCGAGGGCGCCACGGAAGATGAAGGGGAAGCCGAGCACATTGTTCACCTGGTTCGGAAAGTCGCTGCGACCCGTGGCCATGATGATGTCCGGGCGTGTGGCCTTCGCCAGGTGGTAGTCGATCTCGGGATCCGGGTTGGCGAGGGCGAAGACGATGGGCTGCTTCGCCATGCTCAGGACCATTTCAGGCGTCAAGGCTCCCTTGCTGGAACAGCCCACGAACACATCCGCATCCACGATGGTATCGGCCAGGGTGCGCCAGTCGCTGGGCTTGGCGAAACGCTCCTTGTAGACGTTCATCCCCTCGGTCCGGCCAGTGTAGACGAGGCCCTTGGTGTCGCAGAGCCAAAGGTTCTCCAGCTTGACTCCGGCGCTGATCATCATGTTCGCGCAGGCGATGGCGGAGGCGCCGGCGCCGCTGAACACCACTTTCATATCCTCCATCTTCTTGTTCACGATCTCACAGGCGTTCATCAGGGCCGCAGTGCTGATGATCGCAGTGCCGTGCTGATCGTCGTGGAAGACGGGGATGTTCATCTCCTTCTTCAGGCGGGTCTCGATCTCGAAGCACTCAGGGGCCTTGATGTCCTCTAGGTTCACGCCGCCGAAGGTGGGCTCCAGCGCCTTCACGACCTGACAGAACTTGTCGATGTCCAACTCATCCACTTCGATATCGAACACATCGATGTCGGCGAACCGCTTGAAGAGGACGCCCTTGCCCTCCATGACCGGCTTGCCGGCCAGGGCGCCGATATTGCCGAGCCCCAGCACAGCCGTGCCATTGGAGATGACGGCCACTAGGTTGCCTTTGGCGGTGTATTTGTAGGCGTCTTCGGGGTTCTTCTCGATCTCCAGGCAGGGTTCCGCCACACCCGGGGAATAGGCGTTGGCTAGGTCGCGGGCCGTGGAACAGGGCTTGGTGGCAACCACCTCGATCTTTCCCTTCCGTCCCTGCGAATGGTAATCAAGAGCTTCCTGTTTGCGACTCATGGTCACACTCCTTCGATAGATTGCCGCGAATCATCTGGCTGGTTTCACTAGCGTCCGGTTAAAGGTCGAACATCGACGACTTAATTTGTAGCTCGTTTTATGGATCCGGTTTGCCTCCTTTGAAAGGGCTTGCCAGAGGTCAAGCCTGCCCCCGCTGCTTTCGAAGCCAGAGCACAGTTTGAACCAATCACCATCGATGAATAATTATACATCATGAATCATACCGGCTGCAGCCGCCAGTCCCTTCTCGAAATGTGTCCGTACGATCGCGGCGGCGGCGACCGGATCACGCTGTTCCAGCGCCTCCATCAGCGCGCGATGCTCGGCGAGGGATTCGGCCATGCGGCCCTTGTGAAAAAGCGAATGGTGGCGGTTGAGTTTCATGACCTTGCGGAGGTCGGTGACAATCTGCAGACGCCAGCGGTTTCCGGCGATCGTCAGGAGGCGCAGGTGGAACTGTTCATTGGTGACGAAGAAGGCGTCCCGCTGGCGCACCTGCTTCTCGAGCCGCTCTTGAAGCTGGCGCAGACTCGCCAGATCCTCCTCGGTGGCCCGCTCGGCCACTTCCATGGCGGCATCGCTCTCCAGCAGTGCAAGCAGGCGGTAGACCTGCCGCACGTCGTCCGCAGACATCTCTGCCACATGGCAGCCGCGGCGCATCTGCATGGTGACCAGGCCCTCGGTGGCGAGCACCTTCAGCGCCTCGCGCATCGGCGTCCGGCTGATGCCGTACTCTTCCGCGAGCTTCTGTTCGTCGATCCTGCTGCCAGGCTCGAGCTCACGGCTGAAGATCTGCTGGCGGAGGCGCTCGGCCACCTGTTCGTACAGCGCCCGAGGCGCCAGACTCGGCGGGCGACCAGCAGAGGGCTTCTCGGGGGCGCTCATGGGTGCCCAGAAGGCCCTGGTTGGCGGGGTCGTGTCGAAGTTGAATTCATAATTACCGACAGTCTACCCCGCTTGTTCCCTAGTCGGGGATCTTTCCGAAATCGGCCTGGGAGCGTAGGCTCCATCCATCGCTCCCGGAGCCACCATGCGTGCCTTGATCTTCCTCCTCCCCTGCCTCCTGGCCGTTCCCGTTGCCGCCCAGAAGGCCAAGCCCGCCCCGAAAACAGTCGAAACCGAGAAGGAAGTGAAGATCGAATGGGACGGGGAGTGGGCGCTTCTCGCTTCTCAAAGTGACAAGATCGACGAACAGATCGAGGCCCATCTCAAGGACCTGAACTTCGTCATGAAGCAATTCTGGAAGAAGAAGCTCCAGTCCGCCTGCCGCAGTTTCAGCAAACTGGACATCCTGGCCGGAGACAGTTTCGCCGTCACCATGGGGAAGGAGCGGCCCATCAATACGCCCACCGATGGCACCGAGGCGGACTGGAAGCGCAGTGATGACGAAAAATTCAAGGCCACCCTCACGAAGAACGGACCGACGATGATCCAGACCCTCACCGGGGACGGCTACACCCTGAAATATGTGTATTCCATGCGGAAGGACGGGAACTCCCTGGCCCTCCAGGGGACTTACGCCCACCCCAAACTCGACAATCCGTTCACCTTCAAGCTGGTGTTCAAGCGGAACGACTGAAGGGTCAGACTGGGCGGATGCTCAAGCTGACGCCACCCATCCCCTGCCGCCCCCCCTGGTGGGCGGCTTCGGGACATTGGCAAACCATTCTCGGCAACTACCTGCCGGGGAAATCTCCGGACCATCCATCCGAACCATTCCTGCTCCCGCTCCGCGATGGCGACCAGCTCGCCGGGCGCCAGTACCCGGGTGAGACAGACGTGCTGGCGCTGGTCTTCCACGGGTTGGGCGGCGATGACCAGGCGCATTACGTGCGACGCACCGTGGCCCTGGCGAGGAAGCTGGGCCATCACGTCTGGACCGTGAACCACCGGGGCTGCGGCGAGGGCCGTGGACTGGCGAAGAAGCCCTACCACAGTGGCTCGGGAGACGATCTGGGCGCCGTCTTCGCCGCGGCCCGGGAGCGCCTCCCGCACCTGCGTCAGTTGGCCGTGGGCTATTCCCTTTCCGCCAACGCGCTGCTCCTGAATCTGGGTGGAGGCCTGCCGGAGCCCGCAGCCCAGCCTGACGCGGCCATCGCCGTCAACCCACCGGTGGATCTGGGCGCCTGTTCCGACACCATCCACCGCGGCCTCAGCCGCCTCTACGAGCTGCGCTTCATCCGGCGATGCAGAGATGCCATCCAGCAGCGCATCGAGGACGGCCTCATCTCCGACAGCTACCGGACCTGGCCGCTCATGAGCCTGCGCGAATTCGACGATGCCTATACGACCAAGGCTGCCGGTTTCAGGGATGCGGACGATTACTACACCCGCTGTTCCGCCCGCCACCACTTGTCGAGAATAACCGTGCCCACCGTCATCCTCATGGCCAAGGATGACCCGTTCATTCCGTGGCAGCACGCCGTCCAGGCGAACCCCTCGCCCGCCGTGCACCTCCACCTCGAACCACGCGGTGGCCACATGGGCTACCTCAGTCGCGATCTGCCGGGGCATCGATGGCTGCCCTATGCGGTGGAGCATTACGCAAAGGAGTTGCTTCCAGCCTGATCACCGGCTCTCGACAAGAAGCAGGGATCCCTGCGTGCCCACCCCTTGGACCCAGAGTGCTGAAGCCCCGTGACGGCAGAGCCTGATCCGGGGCGATGAACAGGGGGATGGGGCAGGCAGTGCCAGGGGGAAGGAAGCGGACCACTCCTTCTTTCGCAGCCGGCCCGAAACCCAATCCCCTTCGGGCCCGCGATGGGTGGCCAGGATACCGGCCCGGCCGTCCGGCCCCATATCGATGGCAAAATCGCGAACCTGCCCCTGCCCCAATTCCAGGAACTCCAATCCCTCCGCCCACCGGCCCTTCGCGAAAAACTTGGTGACCAGGCGTGAAACCGCTTGTCCTTCCGCCTGGCCCCACGCGGCGAAAGCCTCGCCATTCCCAGCCATGGCGAGACGCGGAAAGGAGAAGGTCTGGGCCGTGGCGAGCACCTCGGGTTCTCCCCATTCGCAGCGCTGCCCATCGTAGTAACTGGCTTCAAGATGACTGCGCTGACCATGGGGGGTATGAATCCAGATCGCCAGCGCGTTACCCAGGTCGTCCATCGCTACCTGATGGTTGTGGGTGGCGCGGGAGACCACGGGCATGGGCCGATCGGACCAGATGCGGTCCGAGGGCCAGTAGTGGCTCGCCACCAGCCCTTCGGAACCACTGCCTTCGACTTCCCATAGCACCATGGCGTTCTGGCGGTAGTTCAACGCAATGCGCGGTTCGGCGGTAGGCGATGAAGGGATGCCCAGGGTCGTGGGCTCGGGCTCCCAGGACAGGCTCCGCATGTCGAACGCAAGAGTCATGACCTCGGTCCGTCCGCCTAACTCCAGGAGCCACATCACCGAGGCATTGCTGCGCCGGTCCACGGCGGCCTGGAGATGACGCACCTGCCCTTCCGTCCTGAAAATCAGTTGTGCCGATTCAGCGGTTCCTCCGAAGATCTTGCCGAGGATCTGCTGTTCCGGACCCGCTTGGGTCTGCCATAGGGCAATGCCGCGACCGTCAGAGTTCAGCATGATCTGTGGGTTCGTTCCTTCACCCAAAGGGAGCCTCACGATGCCCGGAGAGGAGCGAGGCCCGACCGGCATGGTCCAGAGACTGCCACCATTCTCCCAGACGGCCGATCCATGACCCTGATCGTCAAGGTCGAGGCAGGCCCCCCCGAGGGCTCCCCGATCAAGGAGCACCGGCGTGCGCCAGGGGGATTTGGGTTCAGTCTTGCCTGGCAGGACCTGCCGGGCAAAACGAATCAGGGATTCCAGGGCCATGCACCACCTTTCACTTGAATCAACTATCCCTCAGACCGGCCACCATTGCCGGTAAAAGTGTCAGGACGCTCTCGAGCACTCGCCAGGTGGTACCCAAGCCCAGGCTGAAGCGTACCGTGCCGCGTGCATACTCGCTGGGAACCTGCATGGCGCGGAGTACGTGGCTGGGTTCGCGCATGCCGGTACTGCAGGCGCTGCCCGTGGAGATGCAGATGCCCTTCTCCGCCAACTTCAGTTGCAGAGCCTCGCCTTCGATCCCGGCGAATCCCACCAGACTGGTGTTGGGCAGGCGCTCGGTGGGTCGACCATGGATGCGGACTTCGGAGGTCTCCACCAGCAGCCTCGCCTCCAGGGCATCCCGAAACTCGCGCACCCGCTCCATCTCCAGCAGGCGCGCCAGGGCCAGCTCCGCCGCCTTTCCAAGTCCCACAATTCCGGGGACGTTCTCCGTGCCGCCTCGTCGTCCGCGTTCCTGGGAACCGCCCAGCAGCAGCGGCTTGAGGCGCACGCCCCGACGGATCATGAGCAGACCAGTGCCTTTCGGTCCATGGAACTTGTGGCCGCTGAGCGCCAGCAGATCCACGCCCCAGGCTGCGGCGTTCACGGGGAGCTTGCCCATGGCCTGCGTGGCATCCACCAGGGAGAGCGCACCTTTGGCTTTGGCTATTCGGACCACCTCCCCCACCGGGAACACGACCCCGGATTCATTGTTGGCGGCCATGACGGCCACCAGAGCGGTATCAGAGCGGACTGCGCCTTCCAGGGCCAGCAGGTCCAGCCGACCATCCCCATCCACACCCACATCCGTGACCTCGCCTCCCTGCCCCTGCCACCACCCCGCCAGGGCCCGCACGGCAGGGTGCTCGACGGCGGTGGTGACCAGGTGCCGCTTCGTCGGGCAGGCCTCCCAGACGCCCCGGAAGGCGTGGTTCAGACTCTCGGTGCCACCGCTGGTGAAGACGATTTCCGTCGGCGCGCAGCCCACCAGGGCCGCCACCTGCTCCCGCGCCGCCACCACCGCCCCATCCGACAGATGCCCCAGTGCGTAGGCCGAACTGGCATTGCCGAAGCGCTCCGTGAACCAGGGCCGCATGGCCTCGAAGGCCAGGGGATCTAAGGGCGTGGTGGCGTTGTGGTCGAGATAGATCAGGTCCATGGAGGGCTCATTGTCCCATTCCCGCCTGCCCGCGGAGGAAGGAAAGGATCTCCGACCAGGGGGGGCGTCCCGGCTGCAGGGGCAGTTCGTTGTGACCGGCCTGGGGCGCTTCCCAGACCCGAGTAATCCCGGGGCAGGCACTCGCCAATCGCCGCCCCTGCCGGGCCCCTACCACCTCGTCCCGCCCCGCCACCAGGATCGCGACGGGACCTGGGTAGTTCCGGACGGTGCCCAGGCTGTCCCAGCGGTCCCGCAGCAGGAGTCCCATGGGGAGGAAGGGATAGTGCCAGGCCGCGACTTCGGTCATGCGAGCGAAGGGGGTCACCAGCAGGAGCCCTGACACTGCCCCGGGGCCCGCCGCGGCCACCTGCACTGCGACACCGGAGCCCAGGCTTTCTCCCAGGAGAAATACCGGAGCGCCCTCCTTGTAAAGCAGGAAAAGGGCGGCCCTGGCATCCCCCACCAAGGCGGGCTGAGAAGGCTCCCCGACCCGGCAGCCATAGCCCGGATACTCCAGGAGCACCCCCTCGAATCCCGCGGTTTCCAGCATGACCATGTAGTCCACCCGGCCCAGGGCGTCCCCAGCGTTGCCATGCAGGAGCAGCACTCGTGGTCGGAGTGGAGAGGCAAGCGGCCGCCTCCAGCCCAAGAGGCGCCCCGCGCCATCCCGCCAGGGCACCAGGCCCAGGCGGGAAGCCCGCAGCAGGGACTCCTGCTCCGGGCTGTGGTCCGGAAAGTACATCAGCCGCCGCTGAGCCAGGAAGGCAGCCAGACAGAGCCCGGCATAGGCCACGCAGACCCAGAACAGCAGCTTCAGTAAACCTGTTGCCCAGGGGTTCAGATACCGCATGGCTCAGTCCCGGGGCAGCTGGAACTGAACCAGGGCCTCGGCCCGCGTGTCGAGGCTGGAAGCCTTGCCCTGAAAAGATCTTCCGGCACCACCCCCCTTGGCACCCAGAATCGCCGCCACGGCTCTCCCGGTGGAGGGCACATCCAGGCAAGAACCTTCCCCTGCACTCAGCAGAAAGATCCCATGCCCGCCCAGCTCGGCAGTGAGGAACACGGCCTTGGCCGGATCTGCGGCAAGGATGCCCCTGGCCAGTTTCTGGAGGTAGGCCATGTCCCGGCCTTCGAGGTGGGCTTCCACGAAGCTGCCGGGTCTGGCCGCCAAAGCCGCCGCCTGGTACCCGGCCAGTTCTTCCTCCATTTTCCGGCTGCGCCGTTCCAGGGCCAGTAGCTGATCCAGCTTGATCTGGAGGGCGGGGATCAGGTCCTCGTCCGGCGCGCCCAGCAGGGCACGCAGCCCTGCGTTGCGCTTTTCGTGCGCACCCAGGCGAAGCCTGGCGCGCCTTCCGGCCACATAGAACAGCCGGGTGCCGCCTCGGATGGATTCGGTGCCCAGCAGCTTGAGCATCTCGATCTCCCCGGTGTGCCGCAGGTGGGTGCCACCACAGGTGTTCAGGTCTATGCCCTCGATCTGCACCAGGCGGATGTCGCCCGTGTGTCCATCGGGCAGCCCCCGGGAGCGCACCGGCTCCTGCCCGTAGGCCTCCACGCTCACCCAGCGGGCCGTTACCTCGCGGCGGGCGCGGATCTCGGCGGCCCCAGCCTCTTCCAATTGCTCCATTTCGTGTAGCGAAATGGAGTGAGCCGTGAGCTCGATATCACACACCTCGGCCCCGAGATGGAAGGCTGTGGTCTCCCAGCGGAACTGGTCCTGGGCCACGGCGGTGAGCAGATGCTGACCCGTATGCTGCTGCATGTGGTCGAAGCGGCGGGTCCAGTCGAGCTTGAGAGAAGCCGGGCCTTCCGGGATGGCGGCGGTCAGGAAGTGGAGCAGCTCGCCCCCGCGTTTCTGGACGTCCAGGACCGCCACGCCATTCACCGTCCCGAAGTCGCAGGGTTGCCCGCCCCCCTCGGGGTAGAAGACCGTGTCCTCCAGGACCACAAAGGGCCGCCCCTGGTCCGCTCCGTGGCTCAGGATGCGGGTCTCCAGAGTGGCGGCGAAAGGGTCGCGTTCGTAGGCCGGTAGCACGCTCATCGGGCGAGCCTAGCACAGGGCGCTGATAGGCTGTAATCGACCATGTCCCACGTCCCCCTCCCCGAGCGAATGCGTCCGACCCGTCTCGACGAGGTGGTGGGCCAGTCGCATCTCCTCGGCCCCAAGGGCGCCTTGACCCGGCTCACCGCGGGCGGTCGCCTGCCCTCCATGGTGATGTGGGGGCCACCGGGCACCGGCAAGACGACCCTGGCCCGCATCCTTGCGGAGGCCACCGGCCATGTTTTCCGGGAGTTCTCCGGCGCCAGCGGCAGTGCTGCAGAACTGAAGAAATTCCTCACCGAGAGCCGGGAAATGCCGCTGTTCCGAAGTGTGCCTCCCGTGGTCTTCCTGGACGAGATCCACCGCTTCAACAGGGCCCAGCAGGACATCCTGCTGCCCTTCCTCGAACATGGCGAGGCCATCCTCATCGGTGCCACCACCGAAAATCCGGCCTTCTACCTGAACCCGGCCCTGCGCAGCCGCTGCCAGCTCATTGCCCTCCATGCCCTTGAACCTGCCCACATCCTGGAAGTGCTCAAGCGGGCCTGGTCCAGGGAACGCGTCACCGAGCCCGAACCTGCCGGCGTTTTCGAGTGGCTGTCGAACTGGGCCGGCGGTGACCTGCGGTCTGCCCTATCCGGCCTGGAGACCTGGCTGGAGATGCCAGAGCCGGAACTGGAGTCCCTGCAGGGCGCCCTCGGCGGACGCATGATGTTCGATCGCGCCGACGGGCACTACGACCTGGCCAGTGCCTTCCAGAAGAGCCTGCGCGGCTCCGACGCGGATGCCGCCCTCTACTACCTGAGTCGCATGATCCGGGGCGGCGAGGATCCCCGCTTCATTGCGCGGCGCCTGATGGTCTGCGCCGCGGAGGACGTGGGCAATGCCGATCCCCAGGCGTTCATCCTGTGCGAAGCCGCCAGCCGGGCCGTGGAGCAGATCGGCTGGCCCGAGGCCCGAATTCCCCTGGCCCAGGCGGTGATCTTCGTGGCCAACGCCCCGAAGAGCAATGCCACCGTCCTGGCGGTGGACGCCGCCCTGGCGGCGGATGACGCCCCCTTGCCGGAATCCCTCCGCGATGCCCATACCGCCACCGCAAGGGCGGCAGGACGTGGCAAGGGCTACCACTATTCGCACGATGACTACGACCGCGAGCAGGCCTTCCTGCCCGACAAGTTCCGAAATACCACCTTCTATGAGGCCCAGCGACCCCAGGAGCGCGGCTGGCGGGATGCCCAGGAACCGGATGTGGCGGCCCTCTCGGGCCTATGGACCGGTTGGGTCGAAACCCACCCGGAAGGGGGCGAGTTTCCGCTCGACGAGTGGAGTTCGGTGCTGTCCTGCAGCCGTGAGGCCCTGGCCAGGGCCTTGGGCAAGCTGGCGTCAGGACGGTTCACCCTCACCCGCAAGCTCGAGGCACGGCCGCTCTGATGGATCAGCCGTCGGCTGACCAGCCCAGCAAGCTTGCCCCATAGCGCTGCCCGCAAACATAGATTGGAACGGTGAGCACCGTGATGATGGCGCCTGTGTCCCGGGCGTAGGTCTGCACAAGGAATTCCACATGACCCGAAGCCTTCTCGGCCAGATCCGCAACTCCCAGGAAATCGCCGCGGCCAACCCGATCCGGAAGGCCCTCGGCGGTCTCACCCAGCCCATGCCGTGCGCCCCGCACCAGGACCTGGTTGTCGGTGAAGAACCGCTTGGCGCGGTTGCCCGCGAGGTCCTGGTCGGGCTGCCCCGTCCAGTCCTTGGTGAAGATCTTGTTGTGAGAGGGTGCGTAGCTATTGAGGTCGAGGATCAGCGCAAAGGTCAGGCGGGGTTCCTGCTCCAGGACCTTGTCGAAAGCCTCCTGCAAAGTCAGATCCACCAGGGCGTCATAGGCCGTGCGGTATTTGGGGGGTGTGAATCCCTCTGGCGGCACATGCACCACATTGAAGAACCGGGACAGGCTGTGGATCTCGGAACCGCGAATTTCGCTGTAGTCCAGGGCTAGCAGGTCCTCTGCGCTGATCCGCTTCTCCAGGACTGGGGCCTCCAGGATCTTCGCGCTGGTGGTGGCAAGGCCCCGGCCCAATTTCAGGGCCCGGTGGAACAGGGACCCCGTGTCATAGGGCGCCATGAGGCGGTGGCCTTCCTCGGTGAGGGAGGAGACGCTGAAGGCGTCGTGGGCCACGGCCTCTGCCGCGGCCCTCAGGAAGTGGGTTGAGCCAAGCAGTTGCCCTGAGGAGGCTACCAGGGTCCGCGCCGACTCCTGCTGCTCGGAAGCGGTCCCCGCAAGGCTGGACATGTGCCCGGCAATGGCCTCCGCCAGATCCGCGATGCCCGTGAACTGCTGCTCGACGGCGTCGACCTGGTTCCGGGTTCTCGAGGATAGTTCCACGCTCTGTTCCATCGCTTCCCGGGCCGGCTCCAGGTCTTTC
This sequence comes from uncultured Holophagaceae bacterium, assembly GCA_903873655.1. Lineage (GTDB taxonomy): Bacteria > Acidobacteriota > Holophagae > Holophagales > Holophagaceae > Geothrix. The sequence goes on from CAIQPH010000050.1 coordinate 16,938, forward strand.
CGGATGGCCTCCAGCAGGGCGGCGATCTCCTGGGTCTGTTTGGAAGTCCGGTCCGCGAGCTTCCTCACTTCCTCCGCCACCACCGCGAACCCCCGGCCCGCGGCCCCGGCGTGGGCGGCCTCGATGGCGGCATTGAGGCTGAGCATCCCGGTGCGATCTGCAATCTCCCCGATCACCAGGGAGACCTCGTTCACCTTGAGGATGTGGCCCATCAGGGATTCCAGGCGCTCGGAGGTGATGCTGGTCTGTTCCTGGAGCTGGCGGACGGTGGTCACCGCCTGATCGGATTCCTTGCGTCCCTGGTTGGTGAGATCGGCCATGCGGCGGGTGGAATCGGCCCCCTCTGCCGCAGCGGCTGCCGCCATGGAGACACTGCCTTCAAGGTCGTCCAGGGTTTCCTGAATGGACTGGGTGCTGGTGAGAATCTGGTCGATCTCCCGCGCCAGTCCTTGTACCCGCACGGAGGTCCGGGCGGCCCCGGCCGCCGACCGGCTGATGACCCCTTCCAGACCCGCCAGGTCTTGAGTCAATTGTGCGGAAACGCCCACTACGGAGGCGTCCACGGGCAGAGAGTCAGGTTGCGACATTGTGACCATCCGGTGAATACCCACTCCATCGGCTGCCGTGCCGAAGGCTAAAATTCAGTCAAGGTGCCCCATGCGGCCACTTTGAAAGTCCAGTATGGCCTGCTCGATCTCCTCGCGGGTGTTCATCACGAAGGGGCCGTAGTGGACAATGGGTTCCCCGATGGGCTGACCGGCCAGCAGCATGACGCTTGCCGGCGAGAGTGCCTCGAGTTCAAGCGAATCCCCCTCGCCCAGCAGGGCCACCGTGTCGGCTGGGACCGTGGTGTCTTGAATGCGGACTGAACCATGCAGAGGTACCACAGCGGCAGTCCAGCCTGCCGGGAGTGGGTGTCTGAACCGGGCGGCAGCGTCCAGTTCCAAGTGGGCGTAGGCGATCCGGGCGGGTGTCCGGGCCGGACCCGCCGTACCCGCCCAGGTACCCGCCAGGGCTCGCAGTCGGCCGCCAGGGATGAGCTGCCAGGGCATGGACTCGGGCTGGAGGTCCGTGTAGCCGGGTGGCGACCCTTTGTCTGTTCTGGGCAGGTTGATCCAAAGCTGCACGCCTTCGATGGCCCCACCCGTCGACAGATGCTCGGGCACCGGCATCTCCTCATGGACGATGCCCGAACCGGCCGTCATCAGCTGAGCCCCGCCGGGCCGCAGGAGGCCTGACCCGCCCGTGCTGTCCCGGTGTCTGAAGGCCCCCTGGATCAGGTAGGTAAGGGTCTGGAAGCCCCGGTGGGGGTGGGGTGGAAAGCCTGCATCCGTGCCCGGAGACAGCACCATGGGCCCGAAGTGGTCCATCAACAGGAAGGGGTCCATGGCACGGAAGGCTTCCGTACCGTGCTGACCATACCCAGGCACCAGGCGGGTGAGGGGTACGCGGTTACCGTCCTGGGTAGGGAGCCCACGGACCAGGGATGCGACGGGTTTGGCACTCAAGGGACCCTCCTCAGGCGAGGTCGAAGAACAGGATTTCAGACTCGGATCCGGCTACTACCGTAAGGGCGGCCTCGCCTTCGATTCGGGCCCCATCACCGGCCTGGAGGGCGTGGCCGTTGAGGGATACGGACCCGGTCGCCACCTGCAGGAATCCGGCGCGCCCAGGCTGGATCGCGGCGGCAACCTCCCGACCAGGATCCAGACGAGAGGCGAAGACTTCCAAGTCCTGGAAGATCTGGACGGACCCTTCCGAACCCTCGGGGCTTGCAATGAGACACATCCGGTTCCGCAACTCCCCTTCGGAAAAGGCCACCTGGTTGTAGCGGGGGGCCAACCCCGACCGCTCTGGCAGAATCCAGATTTGGAGAAAGTGCACCGGCTCCGTGCCCGAGGCGTTGAATTCGCTGTGGCGGATCCCCGTGCCGGCGCTCATCACCTGGGCCTCCCCGGGCAGGATGACGCCGTGGGTGCCGAGGCTGTCGCGGTGCTCCAGTCCCCCGGACAGAACCCAGGTCAGGATCTCCATGTCCCTGTGACCGTGGGTGCCGAAGCCCTTCCCTGGCTGAACGCGGTCCTCGTTCAGCACGCGCAGGGAGCGGAACCGCTCGTGGTTTGGGTCGAAGTACTCGCCAAAGGAAAACGTGTGCCGGGTGTCCAGCCAGCCAAAGTCAAAATGACCCCGGGATCCTGCAGGCCGCAAGGTGATCATGGTGTCTCCCCGGGTCTATTATGTATGTTGCAACTCTTATTTCAAGTGTCGAATGAAATTTCCACTGTCAATTGATGACCTTGGACTTATCTTTGGGTTGTCGAAACGGAGGTTGCCATGATCACCCGGGTGCTGGTGGGAGTGGATTTTTCTGAAGCCTCCAGGCAGGCCCTGGACCGGGCGGGCAACTGGGCGACCCAATGCCAGGTGCCCCTGGTGGCCATGCACGTCCTGCAGCCCCCGGCGCCCATGCTGCCGGAGGCCCAGATCGCCCTGCCTGACCCCGCCTGGCTCCACACCATGGAGGACCACGCCCGGGCGCAGTTGGAGAGCTGGATCAAACCCCTCGCGGGAGCCTCGGCGATCGTGAAGTGGGGCAGCCCGGCGGAGGAATTGATTGCCGAGGCTGATCGCCAGACTCTGCTGGTGGTGGCCCAGGTGGGCCACTCCACCCTGGAGCGCCTCCTCTTCGGCAGCACTGCCGCAAGGGTGGTGCGGCTCGCGCCTTGTGATGTCTTGGTGGTGCGGACGGAGAAGTCGAAGTAGGGTGAGGGCCTGCCCATCCATGACAAAGGGCCAGTTGCTACAGCTGCAGCCCTACCGCCTGTTCATAGCCTCTGCTGGCGCGGGCTATTCCATCCTCGATCCTGACGTGAGCCTCGACCATGACCGCCAAGCCTCGAGGACCCTTCGCGAACAGGCGCGCCAGTCGCTTCACGCGTTCGCGTTCCACGCTCAACGGGTCCCCAGGAAGGGAGCCCCCTTCCGCCTGATACAGTAGCTTCCCCACGTGCTGATAGTCGTAGTTGGGGAAGGCGCGCGGCAACTGGGGCAGACGGGTCAGGAGCGCCACAAGCCGCAGGTCCGGCGGCAGGTGGGGCACCAAGTCATCCCCGTATTCGTAACGGGTCTGACTGATTCCAGCGGCCTCGTAGAGCTTCCGGAAAGCATCATCCCCCACCCGGGGCGACGCGAAGGTGACCACTTCACCCACAGGACGGTTCCAGAGGCTTCGCGCCCGCCATGCCGCAAGGGTGGCCAGGGCCCCGCCCTTGCTGTGGCCAGTGAGAAACAGTGCGCGCTCCTGTTGCGGATCGATGGCATCCACAGTCTTGGCGAGAAAGGGCCAGAGTAATTCAAGGCCCGACCAGAAACCCGAGTGGACAGATCCTAGGTTGCCAGGGAGAGACACTGGCTTGACTTCGAAATCGTGCGCCCAGTCCTGGATCCAGTCCCCGGGCCCAAAGGGATAGAGGGTTCCCCGGAAAGCGATGAGGATGCCTTCAGGAATGCTGCCCACCAGGCACGCATGGAGGCCCTTCTGGATGATCGCGTGGACTTCCGGCGCAAAACCTACCGGAGGCCGGTAGGAACTCACCGGTGAAAAGTTCCCCTCTTCCGCGATTTCATAGGCGCAGTCGCAGGCGCAGAGCAGGCGAGCATGAAGGGAGAGGATGGACAAGGGCACACCCTCAGCGGTAGGCGGGTATCCCAGTGACCTCTTGCCCAATGATCAGCGTGTGCATGTCATGCGTCCCCTCGTAGGTGTAGACACTTTCGAGGTTGGCCATGTGCCGCATGATGGGGTACTCGTCCAGGATGCCGTTGGCACCGAGGATGGTGCGGGCCTTGCGGCAGACCTCGAGGGCCATGTTCACGTTGTTCATCTTGGCCATGGAGACCTGGGCAGTGGAGAAGGTCTTGGCGTCCTTCAGGCGGCCGAGCTGCAACGCCAGCAGCTGCCCCTTGGTGAGCTCGGTGACCATCCAGGCCAGCTTCTCCTGCTGGAGCTGGAACCCGGCGATGGGCCGGTCGAACTGGATGCGGCTCTTCGCATAGTCCAGGGCACACTGGTAGCAGGCGTCGGCGGCGCCCAGAGCGCCCCAGGCGATACCAAAGCGGGCCTGCGTGAGGCAACCCAGGGGGCCCTTCAGTCCCTTCACGCCGGGCAGGAGGCTGGCATTCTCCTCGACGATGACGTCCTCAAGTACCAGTTCGGAGGTGGTGGAGGCGCGGAGACTCCACTTGCCCTTCATCTCCGGGGCGCTGAAACCCGGTGTGCCCTTCTCCACCAGGAAGCCGCGGATGCCTTCTTCCGTCCGGGCCCACACTACGGCCACATCGGCCACCGTGCCGTTGGTGATCCACATCTTGGTGCCGTTGATGCGCCACTTCCCACCGGGCTCGCGCACGGCCCTGGTGAGCATGCCCCCGGGGTTGGAGCCGAAGTCCGGCTCGGTGAGGCCAAAACAGCCGATCTTTTCGCCCCTGGCCAATTGGGGCAGCCAGAGGCGCCTTTGCTCCTCGCTGCCATAGGCAAGGATGGGCCACATGACCAGGCTGCCCTGCACGGAGGCGAAAGAACGCAGCCCAGAATCGCCTCGTTCGAGTTCGTACATAAGGAGACCGTAGGCCACGTTGGAAACGCCCATGCAGCCATAGGCTTCAGGCAGCGAGGGCCCGAAGAAGCCCAGGTCACCCATTTTGGGGATCAGGTGCTTGGGGAAGGTTTGTTCCTGGGCATGCTTCTCGATGATGGGCAGCACTTCGGCGTTGACGAACTTCCGCGCGGTCTCGCGGATCATCCGTTCCTCATCCGTCAGCAGGCCCTCGAAGCCCATGAAGTCAGTGACGTGCGTGAAGGTGGCGTAGGCACCAGCCATGGGGACCTCCTGTGAGCCCTGAAGCCTCGGGCGGGTTTTACGGGGTAATCTGAACGGCGCTGCAGCAGCGCGCCGGGGCCAAGTCTACCGCCGTGCCAAAATCAGGCCATGGCCTGACGTGCCCGCCCGCCACCGATCGATGTCATGGCATTCATTGCCTTGACGAAGTGACAACCTCACTCGCCGTCCAGCAGCCTCTGCCCGCCGGTGGCGTGGGGGGTCTCGTGGCAGTGGCGGCAGCGGGCCTCGTAGGCTTCCGCGGCACCCACCAGCACCTGGCCGCCGGTGTGCACTAGGCGCTGGGTGCGACCTGCCAGGGCACCGCAGACCATGCAGATGGCCTGGAGCTTGGTGACGTAGTCCGCCTTCGCCAGCAGCAGGGGCATGATGCCAAAGGGTTCACCGTTGGAATCCTGATCCAGGCCCCCTGCGATGACGCGCACGCCCCGATCGGCCAGATCCTCGATGATAGGGATGAGTCCCTCGTCCATGAACTGCACTTCATCCAGCGCCACCACTTCCACATCAGCATCCAGATGCCGGGCGAGTTCCACGGTGTCTTTCACGGGGATCGCCCCGTACCTGCTCTGGCTGTGACTGGCAATGGCGGAAGCATCGTACCGGTCATCGAGGGCGGGCTTGAATACCTGCACCTTCTGCTTGGCGATGATGGCCCGCTTGATGCGCCGGATGAGCTCCTCGGACTTGCCCGAGAACATGGGGCCGCAGATCACCTCCAGGGAACCCTGGTGCTGGTGCACGAACATGGGTAGACCTCACTTCTTGGGGACGGTCCCAGAAGGTTTGGGGGCCATATGGGCCATGGGATCGGGGAATTTCGTGAAGTCGGCGACCGGGTTCACGCCTTCCAGCGGCCTGCCCAGGTACTTGGCAAGCGCGACCCCACCATCCTTCGGGGAGGCCATCCGGAGCGCCCAGGCCTGCCGAAGCCGAGTCGGCCCCTCAGGGACCACCTGCACGTCAACGGGCTGGAGGCTGGCCAGACCCATGTTCACGGATCCACGATGATGCGGCACATAGAGCAGGAGGGGCACCAGGAAGCCCAGGGCCACCAGGGGCCAGAGGAGCTGGCTGGGGTTCCAATCCTCGGGCAGCTCTTCGACGTTCGCGTCCATCACCCAGGGACGGCTCACCTTGGTGGTATTTCCCGAGGCGGGCTCCAGCAACCCGGCCTCGATGAGATCCGCTACGGCCTTGCAGGTATCCAGTTCCTCGTAGCGGCTGACCTGAATGATGTCCTTGATGCTCTCCGGCTGGGCAAAGTAGGAGAGGACCATCTCCTGTTCGTGCGTCAGGCCCGAAGACCCGACATGCATCTGCCCGTGGCCATCCAGGAAGGAAGAGACGTCCCGGTCAATGTCGAGGTGCAGTGCGTTGGCCTTCGCCGACCTTGTGAGTGGCACGACCATGCCAGGCAGACGCCGCTCGACCACGGGCCACTCATCCTGGATGCGGGCAGCCTCCATCAGCACCGTATCTACGGGAATCGGAAGGAAATGGTCCCGGTCCAAGTCCGCCGGCAGCATGGAATCGAAGCGGTAATCCCCTTCCACCCAGCGGAAGGTCCGGTGGAGGATCGAAGTGGCCTGGCTGAAGAGGGCATCCTGCAGGTCTGACGAGGTGACCTTGCCGCTCTCCAGCAACAGCGTCCCCATGCGCTTGAGCGTCTGCCGCTGGGCCTGGACCATGCCCAGGAGTTCCTCCCCAGTGAGCCGACCGAGTCGGACCAGCATCGTGCCGAGGCGGTCCTCCATGCGGACCTGGTTCGAATCGCAGCCTACGATCTCGCCACCCTCGAAGAAGACCTTGACGAACTCCTGCCCCTGGGAAAGCACCAGGGTGCCGTTCTTCCCCTGGATCTTGATCATGTTGAAGAGGGAGAAAAGATCGAAGTCGCGGAGTGATCCTTCCAGCGCCATGTCAGGCCCTCCTCAGGATCAGCTTCAGCCAAGAGCGGAGGTAGAAGAGACCCAGCAGGAGGGCCCCGACCGCCAACCAGATGGAGGTGGGGTCCGCCAGGATCTCTCCGGGATAGCGCACTGAGCGGCCCGTGGCGAGGATCATGCCCACGGCCAGGCAGAAGGGAAGGAACTCGACCAGGCCCTCCCGGGTCTCTCCAAGAAAGGCCAGGTCGCAGCCGGGCAGCACCACGATCAGCGTTTTGTGGATCCACCGCGTGGACTGCTGGTGCTCCGCAACTTCATCGAGTTTCTTCTTGCGGTGATCCGTATGGAGGCCATCCCTGAGCACGAAGAGGTGGTGGCACTTCTGGCAGACCTCCGTATCAGGACTGTCGGTGGTGTGGAACGGCTCCCCACAGCGGACGCACTGGGTGGGATGGGCCATCTTCACGCTGGCTCGAACCCGGGCCAGGAAGGCCATCAGCCCCAGGAGTGGCAGCAGCAGGGCGAAGAGGAAGGCCGGTTCGGTGAAGGGGAGCTCTGAGCCCTTCCGCCCTCCCGCGGCCTCCACCAGGGCCTGGATGCGCTCCGGGGTATCCGGGAGGGGCATGGGATAGGTGCGGACATCATTCTGGGCGTCATTCAGGGCGACCAGGATCGAATAGTCGCGGGGAGCGGTGGCCAGGGCCTCATCCAATTTCGAGGCGCCCAAGGTGGTGTCCAGCCGGTTGAAGGCAAGAATGCTCTGGTTCAGCAAGGCCTCCATTCTCGCCCCGCCCTGGAGGGCCAGCTCGAAGGACTTGTCGGCCCCTGCCAGGTCTCCCGATTGGAACTTGGCAACGCCTAGGTTGTTGAGCACCGCGGCCTGATCCGGGTGCCTCCCCACGAGTCCCTGGAAGGTGGTGGCAGCGGCTTTCCAATTCTGGTTCTGGAGCTGGTTCCAACCGGTGAGAAAGGTCTGATCCGAGGGGGGAAGAAGGTGGATCGCCTCAGGGGGAATCGCTTGTACCTGAGGCTGAAGCTGCAGGGTTTGTAGGCTCGGCAGGGGTTCCTTCGCAGCCCAGGGTTCCAGAGCGGCCAGCGCGGGATGCACGAGTTGCAGCAGCAGGATGAAGGCCGTCACCCTCACTTCCGCCGCGAGGAGGAAGGGCGCCAGGAGGAAGAGCCAGAGGATGGCCGCAACCACCGGGTCCAGCCCGAGGAGCACAGGCCCGGCCAGGATCAGGGCCCCGAGGATGGCCGCCAGAAAGGGAGAAACGCCCTTGTGCTGAAGGGGTTCTTCCCACAGGTGCCGCAAGGCATTCCGGTATCTGAGCCCCATGGTCAAGGCCCAGCCCCACAGCAGCAGGGTCGCGGCCAGGCGAAGCATGCCGAAGTGCTGGACCAACCAGAGCCACCGATGGCCTGGGTGCTCCATGCGCAAACGGGTCAGTTTCAATAGGTCGGGGATGCTCCACAACCACCCCTGCAGCCCCTGCTGGCGCATGAGGGTGATTCGGGTGCCCAGCAGGGTCGGATGATCCGGTGCCCATCGCTCGACCGCCTGGAGGCCATCCAGGCCCAGGGCCACGTTACCGGCCATGCCCTGCTGCCGGGACCACAGCGCCACCGCTTCCAGGAGAGGGGCCACATCCAGCGTGGAGTAAGTGCGGCGAAACGCCTCGACTTCCAATTGGGCAGCCCGGATGCCCTCTGCATCCCCCTTGGCGAGGGCATCCATGAGGTGCTGGGCCCGGTAGCTCAGGGCGATGGCGGAAGGTGAACCAACTGAGACAGGGGCATTGCTGGCTCGGCTCGGCGGCTGGGCTGGAACTGCGGCAGCTGACAGAACTGCAGCTATGACCAGGAAAGTGGTCCTGAAGGCCTGCAGGAATCCCATGCTGATCCTCCTCACACTTGTCCCTTGGGCGTACCAGGAGCTTCCACTGCCGGCTTGAGATCCAGAACGCGCATGCGCAGCTGGTAGAGGATCTCATCGATCTGCGCTGTCTCCACATCCGTCCGGGAAGCCGTGGTCTTCTCCCGGAGAACGCTCATGAGATCCACATAGAACCTCGCCACCACGGGGTTCGCGGGAGGAGCCTCCTTCACCATCGGATGCGGCACACCCATGGACAACAAGGCCTGTTCAGCCAGGAGATTCATCAGGGCCGTCAAGGACGCTTCCGGCACCGCTGGATTCATGGGCTACCTCGAACACTTTCAGGACTTGTCTGCCGGGAAGCCTACCACGGCGCGAATTTTCCTGCACCCAGCATGGAAACGCCGGCCTTCGAAGGACGCACCGGACGGTTAAGCCTCCTTATGACAAAAAGCACTCGGCGCCAGCCCAGTGCTGTGGAACGATGAATGGGTTTGGAGGAAGACCCATGCGACGCCTCATTCTCGCCTTTGCACTCCCAATTGCCTGTTTGTCCGTCCATGCGCAAACCACAGGCCGCATCAGCGGAAAGGTCCTCAGCAAAGAAGGCAAACCCATTCCCGGCGCCAAGGTCAACCTCAAGCGCCTGGACATCACCTGGAGCAAGGACATCACCTCTGATAAAAACGGAAATTACCTTCAAGTTGGTTTGGAGCCCAAGGAGTTCGCCCTCTCAGTCAAGGCGGAAGGTTATGTGGATTACATGGAACAACCCGTCAAGATTCCCCTGGGGGATGCGCTGATTCGGAACATCACCCTTCTGACCCTGGCCGAGGCGCGTGCTCAGGTCGCTGCCACGGTAAACCAGGGCGTGCCGGAAGATCCCGGCGCCGCGCTGGATGCAGAGGGACGGGTAGCGTTCAATCAGGCCATCCCGCTGTACAACGATGGCAAGTTCGGCGAAGCCCTCCCCCTCGTGGAGAAAGCCCACAAGCACCTGACTGAAGCCAAGGACAAACTGACAGACGAGAAGGCGAAGGCCGACCTGGTCCCTGAATTGCTGAAAACCGAGCGTGTCCTGGGCATCTGCATGACCCGGGCCGGGGCCAAGAAAGAGGATGCGGAACCCTACCTTCTGAAGGCATTGGAACGGAATCCCAAAGATGAACTGGTCATCCAATGCCTCTTAGAAACCAGCAAAGCCAAGGCTGACCAGGCCGCCGAGCAGAAGTACAGCGCCATGCTGGAAAGCCTGCATGGACCGAACCCGGATGTGGCTTACAACAAGGGGGTGGAAGCCTTCAACACCGGCAACACGAAGGAGGCCAAGAATCATTGGCTGAAGACTCTCGAGATCGCCCCGACCTACGCAGAAGCGCACTACATGCTGGCCATGGTGGATTTTGGCGACAACAACCTCAAGGGAACCAAACAGCGCCTCCAGAAGTACCTGGAACTGGCCCCCAACGGGAAGAACGCCGCCATGGCCAGAGAAATGCTGAAGGA
>CAIQPH010000051.1 GCA_903873655.1 uncultured Holophagaceae bacterium
GATCAAGCAGCACTTGCGCATCAAGCGCTTCATGGGCACCAGCGAGAACGCAGTGAAGACCCAGATCTGGTGCGCCGTGGCCACCTATGTGCTGATTGCTATCGTGAAGAAGGAACTCCAACTCGAGGCCTCGCTCTATCAGCTGCTACAGATCCTGTCGGTCTCCGTTTTCGAGAAAATCGAGCTACGGCGGGCCTTTGCGAAGGAGGAAATCCGGATCCACGAGGACCTATTCTCTAAACAACTGCCATTGTTTGACTTTTAACCGGACACTAGTGATGCGACATACCTTTTAGAGGGTGTAGCCGAATGAGGGGAAAGGGGACTGCACCTAACCTGGATCTAAAAGGGCTATCCCTAGACAACTTTGATTAGGCAGACGCAAGGTTTCTCGGAGGGCCAACGGAGCGTGGCGTGGGTGCTGGGGCCGGCCATCAAGAGGAAGATCTCACCCGCTATCATCGGTGTTCATCAGCTTTGATCGGTGTTCATCGGTGTTCCATCTTTTCGCTCCAGGGTTGCGTACACCTCGACCCGCCGATCCCGCAACGCCGGAAACCGCTCCCGCCAGGCACGCAACTGGGTGAGATCGATGTCGCCGATCACCAACCCTTCGGTGGCATCCCCCGCGGCGACGACTTCACCGAAGCAGTCGAGAATGGCTGATTTCCCGGGGTAGTCCAGCTGTGGATCCCGCCCCACGCGGTTGACGCCGCAGATGGCCATCTGGTTCTCGATGGCGCGAGCGGCCAGCAAAGTGGACCAGGCGGAGATGCGCCGGGCGGGCCAGTTGGCAGGCAGGAAGACCACTTCAGCGCCCTTGGCCGCCAAGGCACGGAAGGGCTCGGGGAAGCGCAGGTCGTAGCAGATCTGCAGGCCGCAGGGGATGCCGTCCACTTCGAATACGGGACAGTCCGAACCGCCGGTATAGTGCAGGTTCTCCTCGCCGTAGGAGAAGGGGTGGATCTTCCGGTAGGCCGCCACCAGCGAGCCGTCCGGCGCGGTTACAAAGGCCGCGTTCCGCGGGTGGGGCGAGTGAGCCTCGACCACTGAACCGATGATATAGAGGCCGAACTGCTTTGACAGTGCCGCGATCGCCTCGCTGGCAGGGCCCGGGAGGTTCTCCGCGAAGGGCTCCGGGGTCATGGTAAAGCCGAGCGTGAACAGCTCCGGGAAGACCATCACTCGCGCGCCCCTCCGGGCGGCCGCCTCCACGAAGGCGCCCGCCCGGGCGAGGTTTGCAACCGGCTCCTGCCAGACGGTGTCCTGCTGGACCAGGGCGACGCGGAGCTTGGAAACGGCCATGCCTCGATCCTAGCCGAAGGAGACCTTCCTTGCGCGGAGGGACCCGGGTTGCAATGCTCTTGAGCATGTCCTGGATGCGGCCCCTCCTCCATCTTCGGGCCAGGATCACGCTCCTGGTGGCCATGGTGCTGGTCCTGGTGCTTGTGGTGACCGGCCTCATGGTGAACTGGAAAGTCGAGCAGCAGACCCGGGAGGCCCTCACGGAGAAGCTGGTGTGGCTCTCCAGGGCCGCCGCAGAATCCGACCCGGTGATCAAGGGGCTGCAGGGGCGGGGCCCGGCAGGATCGGTTCAGGCTTATGCCGAGCGCCTGCGCCTGGATACCAGGGTGGATTACGTCACGGTCATGGACATGGGCGAACGCCGCCTCTCCCATCCGAACCCGGCCCAGATCGGAGCCCGATTTGCGGGCGGAGACGAGGAGGCAGTGTTCAAGGGGCGCTCCTATGTGTCCGCGGCCCGCGGCACCCTCGGCCTCTCCCTGCGGGCCTTCACCCCGGTCTGGAATCCGGAGGATGGTCGCCAGTTGGGCGCCGTGGCCGTGGGCCTCCTGGTGACGGGCCTGGACCAGACGGTCATCAGCGTCCAGAAGCGGGTGGGGCTGGGCGTGCTCATCGGGTTCGGGGCCGGCATCCTGGGGGCGATCTACGTGGCCCGGCGCATCAAGCGGATCCTCCTGGGCATGGAACCCGCCGAGATCGCCACCCTGCTCCAGCAGCGCAGCGCCCTGCTCCAGTCCGTGCGCGAGGGTATCATCGCCGTGGACCGGGACTTGACCATCACCCTGGTCAACGAGGAGGCCGTGCGCCTCTTCGCCCTGGCGGGCATCCACGGGGATCTGGTCGGCCGTCGGCACAGCGAGGTGATTCCCCTCGTCGGGATGCGGGCCGTGGTGGAGACCGGCGTGCCCCAGTACGACCAGGAAGGGGACATCAACGGCCTGAAGATCCTGAGCAGCCGCGTGCCGGTGCTGGTTGAAGGACGCATCGCGGGCGCCGTGGCCACCTTCCGGGACAAGACCGAGGTGAGCCGCCTGGCTGAGCAGCTCACCGGCGTGCGCCACTTCGCCGATGCCCTGCGGGCCCAGACCCATGAGTTCATGAACAAGCTCCACGTGATCCTCGGGCTGGTGAAGCTGGGCGAGCACGAGCGCCTGAAGGACTACGTCGCGGCCATCGCGGGCCGCCTGGATGACGAGCTCGGCTTCGTCATGCAGCGGGTCAAGGACCCGGTGGTGGCCGGCTTCCTGCTGGCCCGGTTCGCAGCGGCCCGGGAGCAGGCCATCCTGCTGAAGCTGGATGAGGACACGGTGGTGCCGAGGTGCCCTGGGGAGGCGGAGGCGCACGATATCGTCACCATCGTGGGCAACCTTCTGGAGAACGCCGTGGAGGCCCTGCAGCATGCCACGACCAGCGAGATCCACCTGGGTCTCTGGCGGGAGGGGGAGTGGCTCCACCTATCCGTGGAGGACAGCGGACCCGGGCTGCCCGAAGGGAGCATCGAGCGCCTGTTCGAGCGGGGCTTCTCCACCAAGGGCGAGCACCGGGGACTGGGGCTCTGGCAGGCGGCCCGGACCGTCGAGGCCCGGGGCGGCCGGCTCCAGGCGTGGAACCGGGAAGGCGGGGGCGCGGTCTTCGAGGCCTCCATCCGCCTGTTTCCGGAAGAGGAACTCACATGATCCGCGTGGTGCTGGTGGATGACGAGCCCATGGTGGCGGAACTCAACCGCATCTACGTGGAGCGTGTGCCGGATTTCAAGGTGGTGGCGATCACCCGCAGCGCTGAGGAGGGACTCCAGGCTCTGCAGGCCCAGCCGGTGGATCTCCTGCTGCTCGACATCTTCATGGCGGGCCAGACCGGCCTGGACCTGATGGCCGAGATCCGGCGCCTGAGCCTCGACGTGGATGTCATCTTCGTCACCGCAGCCCGGGATGCCAGGACCATCGGGCGGGCCCTCAAGCTCGGCGCCGTGGATTACCTCATCAAGCCCTTCGAGTTCGAGCGACTCCAGCAGGCCCTGGAGGGCTACCGGGCGACCCATCGTATGGTCCGGACTGGGCAGTCTCTGAGCCAGACCGAACTGGACGCGGCCCTGACCCGGCGGCCCCGGGAGGCACCAGGGGAAGCGGGCCTTCCGAAGGGTCTGGACCGCGCCACCCTCACGCGGGTCTGCCAGGCGATCCTGGACCTTGCCGGCGAGGTACCCTGGTTCCGCTCCGAGGAACTGGTCAGCCAGGTGGGGATCAGCCGGGTCTCCGTGCGCAAGTACCTGGAGTTCCTCTGCGACCGGAAGGTGCTGAGGATGGAGCCGGGCTATGGCGGCATGGGCCGCCCGGTGCACCGGTACTGCCTGCAAGGAGCCCAGCGGGAGGAGCTGCGGCGCTTCCTTTAGTTTCAATAGTCGAAATCAACTTACGAAACCGGCCGGAGGCCCAGCTTTCGATCACCATTGCCTCAATTCCTATGGATCTTGCGGTTCGCCTACCTGGTTTCATCGCCGCGTGGCAGCGACCTGCGCCGGAAAGCCAGCTCCCCACTCCCCTGCAACCCACGTTCGATGAAAGGTGGATCCCCATGCTCAAGCGTGCCGCAACCAAGCTCTACAACTGGGTCGCGCTGATGATCATCCTCGGCGCGCTGCTGGGGCACTTCTACCCCGTCGTTGCGGTGAAGATGCAGCCGCTGGCGGACGGATTCATCAGCCTCATCAAGATGCTCATCCCGCCGGTGATCCTGTGCAGCGTGGTGCTTGGCATCGCGGGCTCCGGCAGCATCAAGAAGGCCGGGCGCGTGGGCGGGAAGGCCATCCTGTATTTCGAGATCGTCAGCACTCTGGCACTGGTGGTGGGCCTAGTCATGGCCAATGTGTTCGGCCCGGGCCGGAGCTTCCACGCGGATCCGACGAAGTTGGACCCCAAGCTGGTGGCCGGCTACGTCGCCCAGGCCCAGCACCTGACCATCACCGATCACCTGCTGAAGATGATCCCCAAGACGATGTTCAGCGCCTTCACTGACGGCGACATCCTCCAGGTGCTGCTGATCTCCGTGCTCCTCGGCTTCTCCGTGGCCGCCATGAACGACAAGTACAAGCAGCCCCTCATCGGCTTCCTGGAGAACGTGAGCAAGATGTTCTTCGGGGTCATGCACCAGATCCTCTACCTCGCCCCCCTGGGGGCCGGGGCCGCCATCGCCTTCACCATCGGCAAGTTCGGCTTGAAGTCTCTGGTGCCCATGGCCCAGCTCATCCTCCTCTTCTACGCCACCTGCGCCGTGTTCATCTTCCTCGTGCTGGGGCTCATCGCCCGGCTGGCGGGCTTCAACATCTTCAAGGTGGTGGGCTACATCAAGAGCGAGCTGCTGCTGGTGCTGGCGACCAGCTCTTCCGAATCGGCCTTGATCCCCCTGATGGAGAAGATGGAGAACCTGGGCCTCTCGAAATCCATCGTTGGGCTGGTGATCCCCACCGGGTATTCCTTCAACCTGGACGGCACCAACATCTACATGACCCTGGCCTCCATCTTCATCGCGCAAGCCCTGGGCATCGAGCTCACCCTGGGCCAGCAGCTGAGCATTCTGGTCGTGGCCATGATCACCAGCAAGGGCGCGGCCGGCGTCACCGGCTCCGGCTTCATCACCCTGGCGGCCACCCTGGCGGTGGTGCCCGGGATCCCCGTGGCCGGCATGGCGCTCATCCTCGGCATCGACAAGTTCATGTCCGAGGCCCGAGCCATCACCAACCACATCGGCAACTGCATCGCCGCCGTGGTCATGGCGAGCTGGGAGAAGGAGCTGGACTGGGACCGGTTCCGGGCGGTCCTGGGTCGCGGCTCCAACCCCGTTCCCGTGATCGAAGTTCCCGTTCTGGCGAGCGAAGTGGAGTGACGCCTATGCCAGAAACCGGTGGGGGTCCAGGGGTCCACCCTCTTTGTGGCGAAGGAACATCTCTGCGGCCAATGCTCCGACCGCCAGGCCACTCGTCATGCCGTGGCCGCCGAAGCCCGCGGACCAGAAGAGGCGGGGATTCCAGGGATCCCAGCCGATGACGAAGCGCCGGTCCGGCGCGAAGGTGCGCAGGCCGGTCCAGTAGCGAGTGATGGGTCGGTCCGCCAGCTGTGGGGCGAGTTCCCGCAGGCTGGTGAACAGGTCCTCGAGCACGGCCGGGTCGGTCTCCGGCTGCCGTCCGCGCGGGGGCAGGGGTACGGACACTTCCTCGCAGGGGCACATGAGCAGTCCGCCGCTTTCGGGTCGCATATAGAAGGGCCGGTCCACCCACCAGGTCCAGGGCTCCTGTTGGGGATGGGCAGCGCCACTCCACACCAGAGTGCGCCGGAGGGGCGTGAAGGCGAGCTGCGAACCGGCCATCCGGCCCAGGTCCCCGGCCCAGGCTCCCGCAGCGATGGCGAGACAGTCGGTGCGCAGGGTGCCGCGATCCGTGTCCAGCTCGAAGCCTGATACCGTGGCTCGCAGCGAGCGCATGGCGCACCCGAAGCGGAGGTCCACGCCCCGGGAGCGGGCACCCTCCGCGCAGGTGCTTAGCAGCCCCGCGATGTCGATGACACCATCCCCGGGAATGGCCAGATGCTCCACGGTCTTGAGGCCGGGCAGGGGGATGCCCTCGTGGCGGTGGACCTCGACCCCATGCCTCACGGCTTCGGCTGCCAGCACTTCCAGGTGCCCTGGTGCCACTGAGGCGAGGAGTCCACCGCTGGCGGTCAGAAGACCCGCTGCGGCCAGGCGCCGCCGCCCCTCCACGGCGAGGGCGGTGTGCTCGTCCCGGCCCGTCAGGGTGCGGGCGACCGCGGCATTGTGCCCGCTGGCATAGGTTCCGGGCTGGTCTTCGCGCTCCAGCAGGACGATGCCCTTCTGGCCGGACCGGGCCAGGTGGAAGGCGAGGCTGAGTCCGGCGATGCCGCCGCCGATGATGACCAACTCTGCCGATTCAATCGTGCCCATGGAAGCATCCTAGCTCTCAAGGGGCGCGGGGACTGCGTCCCCGCGTGAGGAAAAGCGTGGCCGGCGACCTCCCATGTGACCTTGGTCAAGGCTTTCGTGTTGCCACACGGGTGATAGATGTATGCTTGAATGATCCAGAGGTTACTCCGTGCGGACGCTCCTGCGCGCCATCCTGTCCGTCGCGCTGCTCCTGGGCAGCGGGGTCACGGACTGGGCGCCGGCATCGGCTCAGGTGGGCGGCCAGGCCCACGAGTCCTGTTGTTGCGGTGCCTCTCCTGGCGCAGAGGACAGTTGCCCTTGCCCAAAGCCAGAAGGCAATCGGAACCCGTCTCCTACTTCGTGCCCCAACCGGGTCGTCGCGGTCGCAGTCCCTGCGGCCAGGCGCACCCTGGCTGAGCGGCGGACAGAACCCCGTCCCGAACCCGCCACCTGGGCCGAAACCTTTTCTGTCCGCAAGGCCCCAGAACCTTCCAGCCAGGAACGAGGCCGGGATCCCGACCTGGGGCGCCACCTCGCACGACTGGAAACGTTCCGGATCTGACCGGGAGTTGAGCCAAGCCCTGCTCACTCGCAAGGGTGGGCATCTGCCTCTGTTCCGCTTCCGGAGATCCCCATGCGCGCAACTTTGCGCCTGGTGCCGGCCCTGGTGCTGCTTGCGCCAGGTCAGGCCCAGGTCCCTTCCGCCAAACCCGTAGCTGAGGACCCCTTCCTGGCGGCACTGCTGCAGGAAACCCTCCAGAATCATCCAGACTTCCAGAGGGCCGAGCATGCGGTTTTCCTTGAACAGGAGCGTGTGCCACAGGCCGGCGTCCTGCCGGATCCCTCGCTGTCCCTGGGGCTCCAGAACGACGGTTTCAAAGGCATCCAGGTCGGCAAGATGGAGACCAGCTTCTACAGCATCGCCTTCACCCAGCCCTTCCCCTGGCCAGGCAAGCGGGACCTCCGGAAGCAGGTGGCGGCTCTGGGTGTGGAACTCTCGGTAGCCGCCAAGAACCGCGTTCAACTCGGCCTGGAGGCTGATGTGAGGCGCGGCTACGCGGCCCTGCTTCTGATCCGGGACCAGAAGGTCCTGCAGCAACAGCAGGATCTTTTCCTTGAGCAGTCCGAGCAACTCGCCCGCACCCGCTATGAAGTGGGGCAGGGCAGTCAGGTCGACCTGCTCCGGGCCCAACTGGAGCGCACCCGGCTCCGGCAGGCGGTCCTGTCCCTGGCGGCGGAGGAGAAGGTAGCGGTGGGAGTCCTCAACCGCCTGCGCGGGCACCACCTGGAAGACCCCATCGAGACCACGGCCTCCCTGAGGGATCAGCCGGACCCTGAGCTGCTGACGCTGGAGGCCGTGGAGGCCCGCAGTCCGGAGCTGGCGGCGGCCTGGACCGGGTTGAAGCAGGCCGAGCGGCAGATGGATCTGGCCAAGCTGGACCGTCGGCCTGATTTCGCCGTCACTGCTGGCCTGATGCCCCGTGGCGGCCTGGATCCCATGTGGCAGGTGGGCGTCAGCATCTCGCTCCCCATCTACGGCCGCAGCAAGCAGCAGCGTGCGGTGGCGGAGCATGATCACCACCGCCTGGGCCAGAAGGCCGAAGTGGATTCTGTGCACACCCTGCTCTGGCAGCGCACCGAAGAACGCACCTTCCAGATCCACTCCCTGCGCGGGATCCGGGACCTTTATCAGCAGGGCCTGCTGGTGCAGAGCGAAGCCAGCTTTCAGGCCGCCCTGGCTCAATACGGGGCCGGGCGCGGCTCCTTCCTGGGGAGCCTGGAGGCCCTGAACGGCTGGGTGAACGACCAGGGCGGCTATCTGCAGACGCTGGCCCAGCTCCAGGCCCAGCACATCGCTCTGCGTGAAGCCGCCCTGGGCCCCACGGTGCCCGTGGCCGGCGGATCCCTGGGCTCCGCCAGCATCGCAACGGGCGGTGCCAAGGCCCCATCCGCGTCGAAAGCCTCCGCCAAGTCCCCGGGCCAGGCCCAGGACAGCGGCCCTGCCATGCGATCCATGTGAACCGGAGCTGACCATGAGCGACCATTCGATTGAAGTGACCACCTCCCGCACCAACCGAATCCGGACCCTCGGCCTGGTGGCCCTGGGTCTGGTTGCCGGAGTGGGGGGCACCCTCCTCCTGCGCCCCTCGGCCAAGGCGGGGCACGACCATGGCGCCGCCACGGCCGAAGCCCCCAAGAAGGACATGTACCAATGCCCCATGCACCCGCAGATCATCCAGGACCACCCGGGCGACTGTCCCCTCTGCGGCATGAAGCTGGTGCCTGTGAATGGTGGGGGCGATCACGAGGGCCACGACCCCGCGGTCGAGGATCACGCCACCGTCACCATCGATCCCGAACGGCAGCAACTCATCGGCCTCACCACGGCCAAGGTTGTCGAGGGCAAGTTGGGCGGCGAGATCCGCACCACGGCCATCCTGGCGGTGGACGAGACCCGGGTCCGCAAGGTGAACCTGAAGGTCGATGGGTTCGTGGAACACCTCTTTGTCGATTTCGTGGGCAAGCCCGTCACGAAAGGCCAGCCCCTCTTCAGCTTCTACAGCCCGGACTTCGTGAGCGCCCAGGAGGAGTACCTGCTCGCCGTGAAGACCCGCAAGAGCCTTTCCTCAGGTTCGCTGTCGCAGAGCGGAGAGGACCTGGTGGTCTCGGCGAAGCGCCGGCTGGCCCTCTGGGATGTGCCCGAGGAAGCTTTCGATCGTTTGGAGAAGACCGGGAAGGCCCAGCGTGACATCATCCTCCGCTCGCCGGTATCCGGCGTGGTGACGGCCAAGAATGTGGTGCAGGGCTCCCGCCTGACCCCCGCCGACATCCCCTTCGAGATCACGGACCTGAGCCGCGTGTGGGCCCTGGCGGATGTCTACGAGTCCGAGTTGGCCCGCGTCAAGGTGGGCCAGGCGGGCACGCTGTCCCTGGCTTCCGTGCCCGGAAAGACCTTCAAGGGCCGGGTGGTCTTCGTGGATCCCATCCTGGATCCCAAGACCCGCACCGCCAAAGTGCGGCTGGAGGTGCCGAATCCAAACGGCGAGCTGAAGCCCGGCACCTACGGCGAGGCCGTGCTCCAGGGACCCGCCCACAGGGGCATCCTGGTGCCCATGGATGCCGTGCTCGACGCGGGCACCCAGAAGGTGGCCTTCATCGCCCTCGGGAACGGCCGCTTCGAGCCGCGCACGGTCGCCACTGGCATCCGCGTGGGGGATCAGATCGAGATCCTGTCGGGCGTCCAGGCGGGAGAAGAGGTCATCACCCGGGCCAACTTCCTGGTGGATTCCGAATCTCGCCTCCAGGCCGCCCTGGCCCAACTCAGCCACAAACCCTGAGGAAGTGACCATGAGCGGACACAGCGCCTACGATCCCGAACACCCGACGTTCCTCCAGCGGGTCATCCGGTTCTCCGCCGAGAACCGCTGGCTGGTCCTGGCGGGCTCCATCATCACCCTGGCCTTCGCCTTCTGGACCATGCGGAGCATTCCTCTGGATGCCCTGCCAGATCTCTCGGACACCCAGGTGATCGTGTACTCCAAGTGGGACCGCAGCCCCGACATCGTCGAAGACCAGGTCACCTACCCCATCGTCACCAGCTTGCTGGGGGCCCCGAAGGTGAAGGCCGTGCGGGCCCTGTCGGACTTCGGCTACTCCTACGTCTACGTGATTTTCGAGGACGGCACCGACATCTACTGGGCCCGCAGCCGGGTGTTGGAGTACCTCTCGAAGATCACCGCGAACCTGCCTCCCGGCGTGAAGACAGAACTTGGACCTGACGCCACCTCCGTGGGCTGGGTCTACCAGTACGCTCTTGTCGATCACTCGGGCCAGCACAGCAGCGATGAACTCAGGTCCTACCAGGACTGGTTCCTCAAGTACTCACTGGCCAGCGTGCCCGGCGTGGCGGAAGTGGCCACGGTGGGCGGCCAGGCCCGGCAGTTCCAGGTGAGCGTGGATCCCAACAAGCTGGCCGCCTACCGCATCCCCATCGGTGCCGTCATCAAGGCCGTGAAGTCTTCAAATTCGGAAGTGGGAGGACGGCTGGTGGAATACAGCGGCCGGGAGTACATGGTCCGGGGCCGGGGCTACCTGAAAACGACCAAGGATCTGGAGAGTGCCGTCCTGAAGGCCTACGATGGCACCCCGGTCCGGCTGAGCGATGTGGCCACCGTGAGCCTGGGACCCGAGTTGCGGCGGGGGATCACGGACATGGATGGCCAGGGCGACGCGGTGAGCGGCATCGTGGTCATGCGGCAGGGCGAGAATGCCCTGAACGTCATCAGCGGCGTGAAGATCCGCCTGGCGGAATTGAAGGACAGCCTCCCCAAGGGCGTCGAAGTGGTCTCGGTCTACGACCGCTCTGAGCTCATCCACCGCGCCATCGATACGGTGAAGCACAAGCTCATCGAGGAAATGATCGTCGTGTCGCTCATCATCCTCATCTTCCTCTGGCACATCCCCTCGGCCCTGGTGCCCATCCTCACCATCCCGGCCTCGGTGGCCCTGGCCTTCATCCCTTTGTACGGCATCGGCCAGAACGCCAACCTGATGAGCCTAGCGGGCATCGCCATCTCCATCGGTGTGCTGGTGGATGGCGCCATCGTGGAAGTGGAAAACGCCTACAAGAAGATCGAAGGCTGGATCGCCGCGGGGAAGCCCGGCTCCTTCTACCAGGTGCGCCTGGAGGCCCTGATGGAGGTGGGACCTTCGGTCTTCTTCTCCCTGCTGGTGGTGGCGGTGAGCTTTCTGCCCATCTTCACCCTGGTGGACCAGGAAGGCCGCCTCTTCAAGCCCCTGGCCTTCTCCAAGAACTTCGCCATGGCCATCGCCGCCCTGCTGGCCCTGACCCTGGATCCGGCCATGCGCATGCTGTTCGCGCGGGTGGAGCCCTTCACCTTCAAGCCCAAGTGGTTGGCCTGGACCGTCACCCAGATCGCCGTGGGGAAATACTACGCCGAGGAAAGGCACCCCATCAGCGTCTTCCTCCACCGGATCTACGAGGGCCCCTGCCGCTTCGTGGTGAAGCACGCAAAGGCCACCCTCGTCGTGGCCGTGCTGCTGGTGCTGGGCACTGTCCCGGCCTTCCTGGGCCTGGGCAGCGAGTTCATGCCGCCCCTCAACGAGGGGACCCTGCTCTACATGCCGTCCACCCTGCCGGGCCTCAGCGAGACCGAGGCCCAGAGGATCCTCCAGATCCAGGACCGCCTCATCCGCACTGTGCCCGAAGTGGGCCGCGTGTTCGGCAAGGCGGGCCGGGCGGATACGGCGACCGATCCCGCGCCCCTCTCCATGATGGAGACGGTCATCGAGCTCAAGCCCGAGGACCAATGGCGGGCGAGCCCCCGCTGGTACTCCAGCTGGGCGCCCAACTGGTTCAAAGCCATCCTCCGGCCCTTCTGGCGGGACCGGATCACGCAGGAGCAGATCGTGGAGGACCTGGACCGGGCGGTAAAACTGCCAGCCATTCCCAATGCCTGGACCATGCCCATCAAGGCGCGGCTCGACATGCTCTCCACGGGCATCCGCACCCCGGTGGGCCTGAAGATCAACGGGCCCAGCCTGGAGACCATCCAGACCGTCGCCGTGGCGGCAGAAGGCATCCTCCAGCAAGTGCCCGGCACCCGCAGCGCCTTCGCGGAGCGCACGGCCCAGGGCTATTTCGTGGACTTCGATCTTCAGCGGGACCAGCTGGCCCGGTACGGCCTGAGCGTTGACGAAGCCAACGACATGGTGATGACCGCCGTGGGTGGTGAGAACCAGACCACGGTCTTCGACGGTCGGGCCCGGTATCCCGTGAACGTGCGCTACGCCAGGGACTACCGGGATTCCCCCGAGGCCCTGAAACGCGTGCTGGTGCCGCTGCCAAATGGATCCACCATTCCCATGTCAGAGCTCGCCAACATCCGGTTGACCTCGGGCCCGGCCATGATCCGGGATGAAAATGGGCTGCTCAATGGGTACGTGATCGTGGATTTCGACACCTCGAAGATCGACGTGGGCACCTACGTGGGGCATGCCAAGGCGGCCATCGAGAAGGACCTCAAGCTGCCCACGGGCTACAGCCTCACCTGGAGCGGCCAGTTCGAGAACATGATCCGCGTGAAGGAACGGCTGAAGGTCATCCTGCCCATCACCCTGGTGCTGATCTTCGGCCTGCTCTACGCCAACACCAAGAGTGCGTTCAAGGCCTCCATCGTCATGCTGGCGGTGCCCTTCAGCGCCATCGGCGCCTTCTGGCTGCTCTGGCTCCTGGGCTACAACATGAGCATCGCCGTGTGGGTGGGCCTCATCGCCCTCATGGGCCTCGATGCCGAGACTGGCGTCTTCATGCTGCTCTTCCTGGATCTCAGCCATGACGAGGCCAGAAGAGAAGGGCGGTTGAATACGGAGGACGACCTGGTGGAGGCCATCATCCATGGCGCTGTCAAGCGGGTGCGCCCCAAGGCCATGACAGTGTTCGCGGCGTTCATCGGCCTGCTCCCCATCATGTGGAGCACCGGCACCGGCGCGGATGTCATGAAGCGCATCGCGGCCCCCATGGTGGGTGGCCTGGTTACCAGCTTCCTGTTGGAACTGCTCGTCTATCCGGCGATTTATTTCTTGTGGAAGAGGGGTTCTCTTTCCTCCGCGGCTCAGGTTTCTGTCGAAGCCTGAGTTAAACAAAACCACCTAAAAAGGAGTCTCCATGTTCGCACCTCTGTTAGCCCTTTCTATCTTGGCCGCGCCCGCGGCCAAGCCGGTGCCGGCCACCAACACCACCTGCCCCGTCCTTGGCGGCAAGGTGTCGGCCTCTTCCAAGACCGTGGCCGTCCGCGGTCGCGAGTACCGCATCTGCTGCGCCGGCTGCGATACTGATCTCCTGAAGCATCCGGATAAGTATCTTGAGAAGGACGGCACGCCGAAGAACACCAAGAAGTAGGGTCCACCAAAGGTTCAATTCCAGAGGGAAACGAGTCCCGCCAGCGGCTGGTTCGCCCGCGGGCGGGACTCGAATTATCTTGGGTTTGAAACAAGTATTCGAACCGTGAAGGAGCACCCACAGGCGAGTTTTGGTCGCAGATCAAAGGGGTTCAACCCAGGTCCTGCTACTTGGATACAGCTGCAGGGAAATTTCATGACCCTTAAGTGATCATCATCACGGATGTCTGGGTCAACGACAGGGAATGATTACAGATCAAATCTGCTCAGATCACGGCCACGGTCGATCTGTTTCTCCATTTGCGATGTCCCATCTCCACCCAGCGGTGGTCCCGGTTCCAGTCAATGTTTGGTGTCAGGTCCGCACCGTTTCCTCTGCGTTCGCCCGTACGGGCAAGGAGCCTCGATGAAACTCCGTCACTCAAGCACTTTCGTGCTCACTGCCCTGGCTTGTGCGGTGATCGGCCATGCGCAGACCAGCACAACCACAGGCGCCATTCGGGGCATGGTCAAGGCCAAGAAGGCAGGGCCCGTGGCAGGTGCCGTGGTCTCGGCCCGAAGCCTGGAGACGGGGTTCGTGCGAACGGTGAAGACCGATGGAACGGGAACCTTTGTGCTGAGCCTGCTTCCGGTGGGCGCCTATGAGGTCACTGTCACCGGCAGCGGTCTTCGCACGGGGCGGAACGAGGCGGTGCGGGTAACCATGGCCGAGACTGTCATCATCCACTTTGACCTGGACCAGTCCCAAGCCTCCGCGGTGGTGGAGGTCGTGGATGACATGGCCAAGGTGGACACCAAAGCTGTAAACACCACCAGCACCATCAGCGAGGAACTGGTAAGCGTGGTGCCCCTCAATGGCCGCAATTTCACGGATCTGGTCCAGCTCACGCCTGGTGCCCCTCCCAATTCCCAGGGCTATCGGACCTCCATCGAAGGCGCCCGGGGGATTATGAACAACCTCATGATCGACGGCGCGAGCTACAACTCGAAGTTCAACGGTGAGCAGCGCGGTGGCACCCGCATCCCCTTCGCTTTCGGTCTGGATTCCATCCGGGAACTCCAGGTCATCACCAACCCCTTCGACGTGCAGTACGGCGACGCCTCGGGCGGCATCATAAACGCCATTACCAAGAACGGCACCAATGAATGGGCTGGTGGCCTGTTCACCCAGATCCGGCCAGGCTCCCTGGTCGCCAACATGAAGCCTGTGCCTTACGATCCGAATGGCAATCTCAATGCCCCCGCCGTGCTCCAGCGCACCTTCAACACCAGCGAGTACGGGTTCAACCTGGGCGGCCCGATTATCAAGGACAAGCTCCACTTCTTCGTGAACGTGGACTACATGCACTTTTCCCAGAACAGCATGCCCAGCGTGTCCTTTCAGACCACCGATGGCACTCAGACCAGCTTCAACCAATTCTGGGGCACCGGGGGGATGGGGCAGAGCGTGGTTGCGTCCAATGCCGGCCTGAACCTCCTGCAGGAATCAGTCACTCCTTGGGCGGATGATGAGAAACACCTCACCGTCATGGGCCGCCTGGACTGGGCGGTGAACACGGACCACAAGGCCACCTTCCGTGTCAATTTCCAGAACTACAACGCCAAGAATGACATCTGGGCCGGCAGCATCATGAGCAACCGGGCCGAATCCCAGAACAGCGCCATCAAGTACCAGACCCTTAGCTGGGTGGCTGAGGTGAGCTCGTTCGTCTCATCCGAGATCCTCAATGAAGCTCGCCTGCAGTTCTCCAACGAGCGGCGGCCGGAGACTCCCAATGGTACCGTCTCGACGGAAGTGGATCTGCCCGGCTTCTACGCGGGCAACTACTACATCGACCCAAGAGACACTGACGAATCCACAACCCAGATCATGGACACCTTGACCTGGATCCGAGGCGATTGGACCTTCAAGGGCGGCATCGATTGGCAGCTTCTGAACTATCGCAACACTTTCTTCCAGTACGGCCGAGGCGCCTGGTACTTCAAGAACTGGGACGCCGCCAACCAGTGGTTCTCCGGCACCATCACCCCCGGGGTATCCACCATCCAGTACCAGCAGTCCTGGTCCAACACCAACGGCTTCGTGAAGTTCGGTGAAAAGGTGCTGGCTAACTACATCTCAGCCGAGAACAACAGCTTGTTGAACAAGCGCCTCACCCTCACGGCGGGGCTGCGCTACACCCGGGAGATGTACGACGCCAACCCGAACCCCAATCCCAAAGTGATGGGTCTGGATCAGATGCCTGACAATGGCTCCTTCGATCCGCGAGTGGGCTTCGCCCTGGATCTGTTCGGCAACAACAGGACGGTGGTGCGTGGCGGCTGGGGTCTGTTCAGCGTCACCAATCCCGCCCAGAACGTGGCCAGCGCCTTCCTGCAGAACGGGCAGAACGCTCTACCGTACAAGGTGAGCTACAGTGCGGCGAATGCAGGCCTTTTCACCGCCGGTGGCATGCTGTCTGCCTCTCAGCGCATCGATGCCTCCGGCCACATCCTGCCGTTGGATCCCAACCTCCTGTCAGGCCTGCCCGCAGGCAGCATCCAGCTCACCCTCATGGATCCCCAGGCCCGCATGAGCCAATCCGCCAACACCATGCTGGGCATCGAGCACGACCTCGGCAGCGGCTACGTGGTCAAGGCCCGGGGCGTGTACAAGCGCTTCACCCACCTCCAATATTTCTTGGACATCAACCTGGCCCAGAGCGATCCGTCGACTGGCAGCTACAATCCTTCGATCATCTACAACGATAGCTATCCCTTCCAGAACAACCACTTCAACAATCCATCCGGCGGCGGGACCCGACCGGGGCGGGCCATCGTCCGTGGGCGAAACCTTGATCTCTCCGGTTACGGCAGCGTCGGCCTTTCCAAGTGGGATGGCTATGGCTCCTACAAGGCCTTCATCGTTGAATTGGAGCGGCTCAGCTCCGATGGATTCGGCTTCAAGTCGAACCTGACCCTGTCCACGGCCAGGGACAACAACTCCAACGAACGCAGCACGGCGCAATCCACTGCCTCCAATCCGGCCGATCCCTCCGACCCGACTCAGCAGGCCCGGGCGGACGCCGACATCCCGGTCCGCTTCGTGTTTGTAGGCTACTTCCCGAAGTTCTACGGGGTCCGCTCCTCCGTGAGCCTCCGCTACGCCAGCGGCTACCCCTTCACGCCACGATACAACGGCGATATAAACCAGGACGGCTACGCGAATGATCCTGCCCTGGGTGGCCGCAACAGCATGCGTCAGCCCTACCAGAAGAGCCTGGACCTCCGGTTCAACCGCGGCTGGAAGATCAGCGCGAAGGTCAAGCTGGACACCAGTATCGAGATCTACAACCCCTTCAATTGGGCCAACCAGACCACCGGCAACACCACAGTGGACGCGGGCCTGGACAAGAACGGCGTCTATCCATTCGGACTCCTCAACGTCACCGACAAGAAGACCCGGGAAGTCCAGTTCAAGCTCAAGGCCATGTTCTAGTCCTCATCCATTACGAATTCACGACCTAGCCGTTTCCGGAGGCATCATGCGAACGCTTTCCAACCTGAGGCGGATCCCCGCAGTCCTCGTGGCCAGCTTGGGCCTCGCGCTGCTGGGTCCTTCCTTGCTCCTCTCCATCTCATGCTCCCAGCCCGCCAAAGACAAGGCCACCACCTACGGACCCGAGATTTCCAATGTTCAGGTGGATAAGGTCAAGCCCCTGGATCCCAAGGCCGGCAACTCGGTGTACATCACCTCAGGTGACCTGGCGTACCTGTTGGCCAATTTTGCCGGTAATGGCGCCACAGCGACCCTGAGTCCCGGGAACCTCTCCCTGGTGTCAGGCCAGCCTGTGACCCTCGGCCCATTGACTACCAACACCACCTATACCGTCACGGTCAAGGACGGCCAGGGGAGTCAGGTGTCCAAGACCGCGGATGTCCTGGTGGTGGACCCACCCAATACCACCATCACAGCCCCCGCCAAGGTGATCACCGGCACCATCGGCATCACTGCCTCTGTGCCTAATGTCCCCTACACAACCTACAACTGGAGCGCCTCCAACGCCACCATCACTGCGGGCGGCAGCGCCGCCACCGTGACTTTCACGCCCGGCAATGCCGGGGTAGCCGGCGCCGCCAGCACCCTGACTCTGACCTGCACAGTCACCAACCGGGCCGGCAAAACCATCTCCGGCAATCAGAACGTGGAAGTGGATGCCCGGCCACCCACGGGTCTCAGCTACCCCGTCTCCTCTTTGGCGCTCTATGGCAACGTGGCGTTGGCGGGACTGCTCCCGACGGTGGCGGGTGGGGACCCGGTCCAGCTTTACACCGTGGACAAGGCTCTGCCCCCAGGGCTGGTCTTGAATGCAGGCACAGGCGTCATTAGTGGAATCCCGACGGCGGTGGCGGCCCAGGCGGTCTACACCGTCTCGGCCACCAACTCCGGCGGCAGCGCCTCCTTCCCCCTCACCATCCAAGTCAACGCCCAGCCGACGGTCTTCCTGTCTGCCGGGAGGAGCACCATCGGCCTGGGTGGCGGAACGTCCCTGGCGTGGAGCGTGGACGCCAGCGTGAGCAGCATCACCATCGATAACGGCATCCAGGCCACCCCCCTGGACACCACTACCCTCAAGAGCGGGACCTTCAACATCCAGCCCACGACGACGACCACGTACACCCTGACGGCCAACCTGGTCGGCGGCGGCACCTTCACTCCCGACCCGGTGACTGTCACCGTGGACACCACCCCCTTCGCCATCCAGACGTTCACCACGGATGCGGCGCCTTCCAATGTGGTGCTGTTCGGCGGCAACACGACCCTGCGTTGGACACTGGCCGGCACGCCGGTCGCCTTGAGCCTGAACGGCGCCTCGGTCCTGGGCAACACCAGCACCTCGGTGATGCCTGTGCGCCGGCAGACCTACGCCCTCGCCGGGAATAACGGCCCCGGCGGCGTGAACACGGACACCAAGACTCTGAAGCTCGCCGCCCGCGGTCTCGACCTTCTGGCGGGCAGCTACGCTGGGCCCGGCCTCAAGGACGGCAGGGGCACCTCCGCCCTGATCGCCGGCGCCTATGGCCTGGCCTACGACGCCGCCGGCAACCTCTACATCGCCGATTCAGCCGCCAGCGTGATCCGGAAGATGGACAGCAACGGCAATATCACCACTATCGCCGGTGTGCCAGGCGCCACCGGGACCACCGACTCCGCCCTAGGCACACCCCTCTTCGATTCGCCCAGAGGTATCGCCGTGACCCCTGACGGCAGCACCATCTTCGTCTCGGACTACAACCAGCACACCATCCGGAAACTGGTCAAGACCGGCAGCTCCTGGACGGTGACAACCCTCGCGGGCCAGGTCGGGAAGTACGGCAGCACCGATGGCCTCGGCACTGCCGCCATGTTCGACAACCCCTGGGGCCTGGCCCTCGATCCGGATGACGCCACCTGCCAGTACCTCTACGTGGCCGACTACTACGTGGGCCGGGTCCGCCAGGTGGACACCACCACCGGTGCGGTGCTCAACTACGCCGGCAGCACCTACGGCCACGCGGATGTGGCCAACACCTACCTGGGCTCCGCCAAGTTCGATGATTCCGCCGCCCTCTGCTTCGGCAGGGTCGGCGGCCAGAAGGTCATATTCGTCCTGGACTACTACATCAACTGCGTCAGGGCCGTGACCTTCAACGGTGCCGCCACCGTTGGCGCCACCACCACGGGCGGCATGACCGGCAGCGTCTACAGCATCGCGGGTCCTGCCTCGGGTGTCACCTCGAACACCTTCGGCTACGTGGACGCCACCGGCACCGCGGCCAAGTTCAACAACCCCCAGGGCATGACCATCGACGCCAGCGGCAACCTCTACATCGCGGACTCCAGCAACAACGTGATCCGCAAGGTAGTGGTACCCAGCCTCGTGAATGGGACTGGCGTGGTGACGACTATCGCTGGAACCTACTCCACTGCCGCCGGAGTCAATACGGGCGTCCCCGGCTCCCAGGACAGCTCCACCGGCCTTTCGGCCAGCTTCAATGGCCCGCGGGCCCTGCTAGCGCGGGGGAATACCCTATTGGTCAGCGACTTCCTCAACGGGACTCTCCGGGCGGTGGATCTCAGTGCCGGCACCAACGGCACCAGCACCATCGCAGGCAGCGTCCGGGTGCAGGGCTATCTCAATGGCACTGGCCCAGGCGCCAAGTTCTATGCGCCCACCGGCGTGGCCACCGACGCCGCCGGCAATGCCTACGTGGCCGATACTTCCAACCACGTCATCCGCAAGGTGGATGCGGCAGGCAATGTGACCCTGCTGGCAGGCAACCCCGGTGTGAGCGGCAACGTCGACACCGCCGGTGGCACCCCGTCTTTCAAGTCCCCCCAAGGCGTGGCAGTGGAAAAGGCCAGCGGCATCGTCTACGTGGCTGATACCGGCAACAAGTCCATCCGCAAGATCGCCGTGGACGGAACCGTGACCACGGTGCTCAGCGCCGGATTGAGCAGTCCCTACGGCATCGTCGTGGATCCCACTAACGTGAATGTCCTGTGGATCACCGACAGCGCCGGGACTAGCGGCAGCAGCGCCAACTATGTCCGGCAGATCACCCTCACGGCCGGCGTGGGTGCCATCACCATCAGCGTCGGAGGCGCGCAGGGCGCCTATGTGGACGGCGCTGTCGCCACGGCACGGTTCAAGTTCGGCAGCTTTGCAGGCATCACAGCCGACGCCAACGGCAATCTTTTTGTCGCCGACGTGGCCAACAACTGCATCCGCAAGCTGACCGCCGCCTCCGCCTACGCCGTCAGCACCATCGCCGGCATGGGCACGACCGCTGCCCCGGCTCCCGCCACGCCGTTCGGTTTCATCGACGGCGCTCTGGGCACCAACAAGTTCTACGGCCCCCAGGGCATCGACATCGATACCAACGGCAACCTCTATGTCTCCGAGTACACCAACGACTCCATCCGCAAGATCGACACCAGTGGCGTTGTCACCACTCTGGTGAACTCGGGTTCCACTTCATACAACCCCAACGGCTCGCCGGTGACCCTGGCCACCACCCTGGGGGCCCTCCCGGGTGGATTGATGCAGCCCAAGTCCCTCGCCGTGCTCCCTAATTCCGACCCCAGCAAGGTCGATCTGCTGGTGGTCAACCTGGACTCGGTTCTCCAGGTAACTGCCGTCAACGGCCAGTAGGATGGCCGACCAAACTCGGACATCGCCTTCCGGAGGTTTCATGTTGCGTGCTGCCCTGTTCAGCCTGGCTGCTATAGCCGCTCCGTCGGCTGAGCAAGCCAAGCCCGCCACCAACATCAAGGATCCCGTCTGCAAGATGGCCGTGACCGCAAAATCAATGACGGCGACGGTGCGGGGCCGAGAGTATCGCGTGTGCAGCAAGTACTGCGGCGAGGCGCTCCAGAAGGACCCCGACAAGTACCTGGAGAAAGACGGCTCTGTGAAGGCCGAGAAAAAGTAGTCGTTCTTGGCATTTTCTCTACGAAAATCGTGGCGGCATGGCCGCCGCGATTTTCGCAGGTACGGACCTAAGCGATGCTCCGCAATACGTCCAGCCAGGCCTTCAGCACGTAAGCGGTGGCGCCCCAGATCGGCACGGTCCAGCCCTCCATCTGCAGCTGCAGGCGGGGCGCGTCGAAGGGCTGCCCGTGGTGGTGCAGGTGTTCGATGGACCAGGGTGCGTCCAGGAGGGGCGCGAGGGGCAGCATGAGCACCTGCTCCAGCTCCCGGTCCGTGACGAACCGGGGCTGGGGCTCCTCCCAGCGGAAGAACACGGGCGTGAACCGGATCCTGGTCTTGGCGACGCCATCCGGGAAACAACCCAGTTCCCAGAGGCCCTCCTGGACCCCGATTTCCTCAGCCACCTCCCGGCGCGCGGTGCTGGGCAGGTCCCGGTCCAGGGCCTCCACCATGCCGCCGGGGAAGGCGATCTCGCCGGGATGCTGGGGGGCCCCAAAGCCCCGCTGGACCAACACCAGCTTGCGGGCGCCGGCCGTATCGCCCCAGAGGATCACACCGACGGCGGCGCGGCGGGGATTTTCCGGGATGCGGGGGCTGAGCTTGTGGGGGTCCGGTCCAAGCTGCGGCACGCGCAGGCTCTCCGCGATGCGCGCCCAAGGTACGGGTGTTGCTTCGTCAGGTGGTCGCCAGGCACTCATTTCACTTTCCCGAACACAGACCCCTTCACCCGCTCGGCGGTGTACACGCCGCGGATGCGCCGCAGGCCAACCATGAGCTCGACGAGATGGGAGCGGTCCCGCACGCGAAGGGCGATATGGAAGAGACCGGCGCCTTCCTCCGTGGCTGAGCCATGGAAGCGCTGGACGTTGATGCCCAGGCGCTGGATGCCTTCGGAAATCGCCGCCACCATGCCTGGGCGGTCCTCGGAGGTGAGGGTGATCTCCGTGTCATACAGCTCGGTGCCATGTTTGCCCCAGGCCACATTCACCCGGCGCTCCGGGTGCAGGGTGCCCGTGTTGAGCTGGGAACAGTCCGCCTTGTGGATGGCCGTGCCGCGGGAACGGGTGATATAGCCCACCACCTCGTCGCCCCAGATCGGCTTGCAGCAGGCCGCCAGGGTGTAGAGGATCCCGGTGGTGTCGCCCACCACCACGGAATCCATCAGGTTGGAGGTGTTCTCCTTGGGCTTGGCGCGTTCGGGCTCAGGGATCAGGGGCTCGATGAGCTTGTGCACCGAGAGGCGGCCGAAACCCAGGGCCGCGTGGGTCGCTTCCCAATTGGCGAGCTTCAGCTCCTTGATCCGCGCCTCCAGTTTGGCCTGGGATTCGGGGTCATCCAGGCGCACGCCCATGGCCCGGGCCTCCCGCTCGAGGCGCTCCCGGCCCAGGGTGATGGCATGGGCGCGCTCCTCCTCGCGGATGAAGGCCTGGATGCGGCTCTTGGCGCCCGCGGACTTCACGAAGCCGAGCCAGTCGCGGCTGGGCTTGTGGTCGGGGCGGGTGAGGATCTCCACGCGGTCGCCGTTCTGGAGCGTGTGCTTGAGCGGGACGATGCGCCCGTTCACCTTGGCGCCCACGCAGCGATGGCCCACCTGGGTGTGGATGGCGTAAGCGAAGTCCACCGGCGTGCTGTTCTCCACGAGGCTGCGCAGGTCGCCCTTGGGGGTGAACACCTGAATACGGTTGAAGGTCAGTTCGCCGCGGAGGTTGGCCACCAGATCCCGGCTGTCCTGGGCGTCCTGGTGCAGTTCGACCATCCGACGGAGAAAGGACACCTGGTTGATCTCGGAGCGGTTGGCGATGCGGCCATCCTTGTAGGTCCAGTGGCTGGCGATGCCCGCCTCGGCGTGCACGTGCATCTCCTCGGTGCGGATCTGCACCTCGAAGAGATCTCCGGAGCCCATCAGGACCGTGGTGTGGATGCTCTGGTAGCCGTTCTCCTTGGGCAGGCTGATGTAGTCCTTGAACTTGCCCGGCACGGGCTTGAACAGGCCATGCACAAGCCCCAGGGCCGTGTAGCAGCTCGCCCGGTCTGGACAGATGATGCGATAGGCCAGCCAGTCATGGATGTCATCGAAGTTCTTGGCCTGGGTGCCCATCTTCTTCCAGATGCCATAGAGGTGCTTGATGCGGCCGTAGACGTGGGCCTCGATCCCCTGCTGGCAGAGGATGGCCTGGAGGGCCCCGTTGATCTCCTGAATGGTGGCGGACAGCTTGGCCTGCTTGGCTTCCACCGCTTTGCGCAGCTCGGAGTATTGGACCGGCTCCAATTGCTGGAAGGCCAGGTCCTCCAATTCGAGGCGCAACGCGCCCATGCCCAGGCGGTTGGCCAGAGGCGCGTAGAGTTCCAGCGTTTCCCGCGAGATGCGGCGGCGCTTCTCCTCCTCCATCACGCCCAGGGTCTTCATGTTGTGCAAGCGGTCGGCCAGCTTCACGAGCAGCACCCGCACGTCCTTGCCCATCGCCACCAGCAGCTTGCGGACGTTCTCGGCATTGAGCAGGTGCCGGTCCGTGAAGGCCAGCTTGCTCATCTTGGTAAGGCCGTCCACGATCTCGGCGATCTCCTCACCGAACTGGGCCTTCACCTGGGGCAGGGTCATCAGGGTGTCTTCCACCACGTCATGCAGCATCCCGCAGGTCACGCTGATGGCATCCAGTCGCCAGTCGGCCAGGCTCTGGGCCACGGCCAGGGGATGGAAGAAATAGAGTTCGCCGCTCTTGCGCAGCTGGGTGGCGTGCATCTCCCGGCCCACGTTGAACGCCCGGAGCAACAGGGCGACATCCCCGTTGGGATGGTGCTCCAGGAACGATGCCTTCACCCGGTCGAAGGCCCCCTCCAGCGTGAGGCCGCCATCCTCCCAGCACACGGACCCTTCCCCCTCGCGGAGGACAGGATCCGGGGCTTTCCCAGACACAGCCATGGTTGAGTGTCGCGCAGCCGCCATCCAGAAGCCAGACCGGAAATACGGGGGTCACTGATGCTACTAGACTTACATCTGACTGCCGGGCGATGTGGTGCCCCCCGGTTTATCAACTGGTCTATGGCGAATAACAAAATATATCAATGCGGCAGGGAGGGAATTGGCTTGAACGTTGGGGGGATATTCTATTCACCTATGAACCCAGCAAGGCCTCGACGGTTTTCAGGAATCCGGTGATGGCAAAGGGCTTCTGGATGTATCGAATCCCCTCCTCCAGCACCCCATGTTGGGTGATGACGTTGCTGGTATACCCTGACATGTACAGCGCCTTCAGCCTCGGATAGTTCACCAGCATCTTGGTGTGCAGTTCGGGACCCGTCATGTAAGGCATGACGACATCCGTGATGAGGAGGTCAAGTGGTTGACTCCCGCTCATCCGGAGCGCCTGTTCCGGATCTTGCGCCACGAGGACCTCGAAACCACGCCGCAGGAGCAGCTCGTGCACAACGGTCCTGACCATCTCGTTGTCTTCCACCAGGAGGATGGTGCGCCGCCCTCCGGCAAGCGATACCTGCTCTGGAACGGCAGGTTCCTCCCTGATCGGCATCTCATCAACGATGGGGAAATAGCACTTGAAGGTCGTTCCCTGGCCAGCCTCGCTGTAGACCCAGATGTTCCCTCCATGCTGCCGGACGATGCCGTAGACGGTGGCCAACCCAAGCCCAGTCCCCTTCCCGACACCTTTGGTGGTGAAGAACGGCTCGAAAATGCGCCGCCGCGTCTCCAGGTCCATCCCGCTTCCGTTGTCGGTGATCGCCAGCATCATGTATCGTCCGGGATCCACATCGGGATGCTGGTGCGTGTACTCATCGTCGAGCAGCACGGGGGCCGTTTCGATGGTGATGATCCCCTGCTCGCCAACGGCATCCTGGGCATTGACGCCCAGGTTCATGATGACCTGCTCGATCTGGTTCCTGTCCGCACGGATGCCGTAGGGCTCTTCCGTCAGGTCTAGGCGGATGTCGATGCTCTCGCGGATGGTGTGCCGCAGGATGCCGTGGAATGCCTCAATGACCTCGTTGAGGTCGAGGGTCTTCATCTCCAGGGTCTGCTTGCGGCTGAAACTCAGGAGCTGTTGCACGAGCCCCTTGGCCTTCTCGGTGGCCTTGAGGATATTGCCGATCTTGGCGTGGGCCGCTTTATTGTCCGGCATATCTTCCATCAATATTTCCGAGTAGCTGATGATCGGGGTCAGCAGATTATTGAAGTCGTGGGCCACCCCACCGGCAAGCCGGCCAATCGATTCCATCTTCTGTGCCTGAATCAACTGCTGCGTCAGGAGGATGCGTTCCTCCTCGGTCAGTTTCCGCTCAGTGATGTCCATGACCGCGCCAACGGTGCGGATTGCCCGTTGTGCGTTCCCCTCTCCCTCGAAGAAAGTCTGCGACCGTTCCTTCAGCCACCGAATTGACCCATCGCGGCGTAGGATCCGGTGCTCAAGGTCCCAGACGCCATCACCCGACGGATCATGTGCACGGCTTATTGTTGCCATGACGTTGTCGTAGTCCTCAGGGAGGATGAGACCCATAAAGCCCGTAAGGGTCACCGCTTCATCAGGGCCCCAGCCATGGATTTTCCTTTGCATTGGCGACCAGTAGATGTTGTTGGTGCGGTGGTCGTGGTCGAAGAAGCCGATCTGAGAAATGCTGATGGCAGCCCCCAACCGTCCCTGGCTCTCCTCCAGCGCCTTCTCTCTCTTGATTAGCTCCTGCACATGCCTATTTCGTTCACTGGTATCTCGCATGATGGTTGAGAGATAGCTCAGATTCCCTTGAACGTCACGATGGCTGAGGATGACCTGGGACACAGGGATCTCCCGTCCATCCCGATCGAGGAGGGCTGTCTCCCCTTGCCAGGATCCTTCCCGGATGGCCGTCGGGACTCCCACCTTCATGATCTGTTCCGCGGCCCACTCCGGGTGAACCCGGGCGAGGGCAATAGTTAGGCTGGGCAAGCCATCGATCCCAGTCAACTCCCGTCCTGCACGATTGAAATAGATGATCGTCCCCTCCGGGTTTGCCATGCTCACCACGTCGGTGGTCGTCTCCAGGATCGATACCAGGCGATCCCGCTCCTCCTCAGCCTTCCGGCGCTCTGCCTCACGGCTGGCAAGCTTCTCTGCCATGGCGTCGAACCTCTGCCCGAGGTTCCCCAGCTCTCCCCCCGTCACCAAATCGGAAACCCTGACTTGCAGATCTCCCGCGGCGACGCGTTCCGAAGCTCTTTCCAATAACCTAACGGGATCGGCGATGGAACGCTTGCCGATCAACGCCGCACCGGCACATGCCAGCAACAGGAAGGACGAAAAAAGCGCCATGTTGTTTCTTAGCGCTCGATCCGCCCCGTGAACCGCCACTTCCAACGGTATCCCTGCAGTGAGATACATGTAGGGAGCCTGCTCCCCCGCCAGGCGCAATTTGCGATAGGAGATGATCCGCTTGTCACCGGCGATCCCGGCTCTGATGGAGGTCCCTGAATCAGGCCCCTCCTGGATTTTTCGAAATTCGTTGGCCGGATATGGTGTGCCGATATAGCGCTCCGGGTCGATGGCTCGGGAGAGCACAACACCGCGGTGATCGCTGAGCACGTAGCTGGTTCCGGGCAACAATGACATGTTGTTCAAGATCTCCCGGTATCGGTCGATCACGAAACCGACGCTGATGACCCCAGCGATCGCCCCATGACGGTCTTTCAGCGGGTAGGCCAAGTTGAAGGCCGGCCTGGTGGTGGCCCGGCTGACCACGTATTCCCCGGAGGACAACTGTCCGCTCGCCAGGGCGTTCCTGAAATAGCGCCGGTCGCCCACGATAAAGGGGGGGGCACCGGGACGGCCGAAGCCCAGACGGTACCCTCCCGGTCCGCGATGAAGATGTTCGAATACATGGGATTAAGCTGTTTCAGGTCTCTCAGGATCGGCTCGACCTGGGCGGTGTCGCGGTCCTTGACCATGGGGAGCTGGGCCAGGGCGGTCATCAGCTGCTGGGCGCCCACCACCAGATTCTGCTGCTCGGTCGCGATCCGGTCCGCAAGCTTGAGGGTTTCACTCGCGGCGTCATCGAGCATCGCCTGGCGAAACCGAATCCCGGAAAAAACAATGATGCTTCCCGCAGGCAGTGCGACAACCAGTGTGATCAGCAGCAGCAGGGACCGGATCGATGGTTTCGTAAAACGGAACATGGCACTGGCCCTTGATGATTATTCATTTCCTAGTCATGAATTCAGAATATCAGATGAACCTACCGTGTTTGTTTTCATAAAATATAGTTATTTTCATATTCTCGAATCCTGAACAGAACGCAATGGAGGGTATGTCTGTCCGTGAGCCAAACGCTGACCTTGGAGGCATGGGCTGCGAGGGGCAGGGCTGAGGGTGTCCCATCCTTGGTCATCTTGCAAAGGCGTTTCTTGGGTTCAATCGGGGTTCCTCGGGGGTTCGCCTTTTGCATTTCGTTCGGTTTGTATCGGACACTCGATCCATGCCGCGCCGCTCCCCTCCCGATGATGCGCCCAGCTTCAAGGGCTGGACGCGCCCGGGCCCTGTGCCGCCAGGAGGCGTGGACCTGGAGCCCGGCGAGACGCTGGATGGCCTCTGCGGTCATTGGCGGATCTTCCAGCTGAAGAAGGGGAATCGCTTCAGCACCGACGATCTGGTGACCGCCTGGTATGGCACCACCTGGTGTCCGCGCGCCAGCCGCATCGCGGACCTGGGTTCCGGCGTTGGCAGCGTAGCGCTGCTGGCGGCCTGGCGTTGTCCAGGGGCGGTGGTTCACACCGTCGAAGCCCAGGAGGAGAGCCTGCGGCTGGCCCGGAAAAGCATCCGCTACAACGGCCAGGGGGACCGTGTCCTCCCGCAGCTGGGGGATCTCCGGGATCCCGCTCTGTTCAGCGGGGAAGCTCCCTTCGACCTGATGACGGGCACGCCCCCCTACTGGCCTGAAAGGGATCGCCTGCCCGCCGCCCACCCCCAGTCCGTTCCTGCCCGGCTCGAAGTGCGGGGCAGCATCGCCGATTACGCCCAGGCCGCGGCCAGACACCTAGCCCCGGGGGGAATCTTCGCTTGTGTCTTTCCCAATGACCAGCGGGTGCGGGCGCTCGGGGCGATTCAGGACGCCGGCCTGCTGTGCCTGCACCGACGCGAGTTCGTGTTCAAGGACGGGGAACCCTACGGCCTGGATGTCTTCGCCGCCGCCCGCCGCCAGGATCTGCCCCAGGATTTCGAAGCCAGTGCCCAGTGTCCCGAGGTGGAAGCCCCCATCCTCATCCGCCGTGCCGATGGTTCCGTGGACCCTGGCATTGCGCGGGTGAGGCTCGCCCTGGGGTTCCCGCCGGGGCTCTAGGCCCCGCCTCATCCTGCGGCCCTTGTCCTGCTTTGGGCACGGACTTTGCCATTTCTGGAACAGGGGGCAGACTATGCCGATACGTCCCCTGAGGGTTGAACCATGGATCGAGGCAGCTTCCTGGGTGTTCTGCTGGGCGCGCTCCTGCTGGCGGTGGCCATCGGGCTGGGGCCCAATCCGCGCATCTTCTTCAATCCTGCCGGCACCATCGTGGTGGTGGGCGGGGTGATCGCGGCGACCATGATCCGGTTCCCACTGGAACACGTGAGCTATGCCTTCACCATCGCCAGCCGCGCCTTCTTCACCCGGGCGCCGGAAACCCGGGCCCTGGTGGCCCAGATCGTCGGCCTGTCCCAGCGGGCCCGGCGGGAGGGCCTGCTGAACCTGGAGAAATCCATGGACGTGGAGGGCTTCCTGGCCAAGGGTATGCTCATGGTGGTGGACCAATCGGATCGGGAGCACATCCACGCCCTGCTGGCGGCGGAGTTGCGGTCCACCCAGGACCGGCACCTGCAGGGCCAGGAGATCTTCCGATTCATCGCCTTGAGTGCGCCGTCCTTCGGCATGGTGGGCACCCTGATCGGTATGATCCAGCTCTTCGCCAGCATCAAGGACCCCACCAACATCGGCGGGGCCATGGCGCTGTCCCTGCTGTCCACGCTTTACGGCGCGGTCATCGCCTACCTGTTGGCCATCCCCATCGCTGGGAAGCTGGAACTGCGGAGCAAGGAGGAACTGCAGCTCAAGCAGATCATGCTGGAAGGCGTGCTGGGCATCCAGGCGGAGATGAACCCGACGGCCCTGGAGGCCCAGCTCAACGCCTTCCTTGCCCCCAGGGAACGCAATCCGCAGAGCCGCCCCCGTGGGTAATATTTCCCCGATGCGAACCGCCCGCCGCAAGGCGGACCTGGAATCGCTCTGGCTCGTGACCTTCGCGGACCTGATGGTGCAGCTCATGGCCTTTTTCGCCCTGCTCTACTCCTTCTCCGTGGCGGACCAGACCAAGCTGCAGCAGGCCCTCAGTTCCATCCAGAAGGCCCTAGGCGTGGAAGGCCAGGTGGGCTCCGGCGACGGCATCCTGTCGGGTTCCCGGGGCCTGGATCCGGCCCGGGCAGATGACCTGGAGAAGCAGCTCAGTTCGGTCCAGGCCGATGAGGGCAGGGATGTGGGGGTCCGCCTGCGCTTCGTGAGCTTCCGGGGCGCGCTGATCTTCGAGGAGGGCAGCGCCCAGCTGACTCCCGGCAGCGATGTCCTGCTCACCCGCCTGGCGGAGTTGGCCCTGCGCTACCCCGGCTTCACCCTCGTCTGCGAGGGTCACACGGCCCCAGGCGAGCGAAGCCGCAGCGGCGATACCCTCGACCTGAGCGCCCAGCGGGCCTTGGCCGCCCAGCGTTACCTTGGTGCCATCGGGTTGCTGCCCGCGAAGATCACCTCCGAGGCCCGCGGCGATAGCCAGCCTGAGGGTGAGGTCGGCACTCCCGAAGGTCGGGCCCTGCAACGCCGGGTGACCTTCCGGTTCCAACGCTTGGCCGAGCGCTAGTGTAGTGCGCTCAAAATAGTGGGATCTTTGTTTGAGTCACCGCACTTGATACTGAGAGGTATCGAGTGCGGGATTTTGTGCGAATCGAACTGACCACCATCGAGCGTGAGCGCCTGGAAAGCACGGCGAGGAGTCGGACTCTGGCGGCTCGAATGGTGCAGAGA
>CAIQPH010000052.1 GCA_903873655.1 uncultured Holophagaceae bacterium
CCCCCCCCCAGCTTGCCGCCATTGGGCCCCCGGCCAGTCCCGTCCTGGCCATGGCAGACCGCACACCGCTCCTGGTAGAACGCCTTCAGGTCCTGGACCTCGGCGGACAGGGGCGCAGAGAGAATCACCAGCAGCAGCCTGATGGAACGCGGAATCATGGGTCGAACCTACCACGGGGACCGGTCTCTCGTTAGGCTGGATCCATGCGCCCGTGGCGGAATGGCAGACGCTGCGGACTTAAAATCCGCTGCCGGTAACGGCGTGCCGGTTCGAATCCGGCCGGGCGCACCAAAACTAAGTCTTGAAGCGCTCCATCAGGGCGGAGAGACCTTCCGCGGTGCGGACGAGTTCCTGGGTCGTGGCCGCATTGCTGTCCACGGTTCCGGAGAGCTGGATGGCCGCGCTGGCGTTCTGCACCGCCTGCTGGGCGCCCAGATCCACCTGCTTGGCGACTTCCTCGCTGGCCTTGGCCTGCTCGCCTGAGGCGGCTTCGATCTGGGTGGACATGGCGGCAATTTCGGCAATGTGGTCCCGGATGGTCACCAGCGCCTGGACCACTTCCTGGACCGTGGCCTTGCCCTGGGCGACCGCCCGATTGCTGCCCTCGATGAGCGCCGCGATCTCCCGGGCGGAGGCGTCACTGCGCTCGGCCAGTTTCCGCACTTCTTCGGCCACCACGGCGAAGCCCTTACCGAGGGCACCGGCTGTAGCCGCTTCGATGGCGGCATTCAGGGACAACAGGTTGGTCTGCCGCGCGATGTCCTGGATCACCTGGACCGCCTCGACCATCTGGCCCGTGGCTTCCTCGACCCGGTCCATGGCCCGGATGGCCGCCTGGCCCGAGGTATCCGCGTTCTGGGCGGTG
Source organism: uncultured Holophagaceae bacterium (assembly GCA_903873655.1). Taxonomy (GTDB): domain Bacteria; phylum Acidobacteriota; class Holophagae; order Holophagales; family Holophagaceae; genus Geothrix. Next base: position 866 of record CAIQPH010000052.1, read on the forward strand.
CGGGCAGCCTCCGTGGAGCGGCGATGGCTGGACTGGACATTGTCCGCGACTTCCCGTACCGAGGCGGAAAGCTCGGTGATGGCCGAAGCCATGCGGTCCGTGGAGGTGCGCTGGTCGTCCGCATTCCGGGCGATCTCGTGGCTGGTGCTGGCGATCTCGTGGGTGGCGGAGGCGATCACTTCGCTGTTCTGGCGCACCCGTTCCGCATCGAACCGGATGCGGTTGATGGTGTTCTTGAGGTGGGCCTGCATGCGGCGCACGGTGACCATCAGGCTGGTCTTGTCCCCGGGCCGGGTGGGAATGTCCGTGCGGAGGTTGCCTTCAGCAAGGGCCTGGGCCAGCAACAGGGCGTGCTTCGGATCGCCGCCCATCTGTTGATCGAGGATCTGGACCAGCTTCCCGAAGGCGAACAGACCCACCAGCACACTCAGAATCGCTCCCCCCCCCAGCACCCACATGCCTATGGCCGCCTGGGAGGAGATGCTGCTGAGCTTGGCTACCAGGTCCCTGGCCTCACCCTCCCTGGGGCCGTTCGCCTGGGCAGTGATGGCAGCCCGAGTGGCCGCTAGGTCAGCCTGGGTGTTCAAGGAGACCGAAATGTTGATCGCAGCCGCGAGGCAGAAGATGGCCAGGGCGGCTACTGCGGCGGACCACACCCGGCTGCGTAACCCCATCTCAGGGAAGGGCACCCAGATGTTCAGGTCCGGGTCCGCCATGGGCTGACCGGCCCGGGCCCTCGCATACATGCGCTCGGCTTCAGCGATCTGGGCCTGGCTGGGCTTGCTGCGGATGGAGACATACCCGACGGTCTGCCCTTTCTCCACGATGGGCGTCACGCTGGCATCCACCCAGTAGAAATCACCGCTCTTGCAGCGGTTCTTGACCATGCCCTGCCAGCCCTTGCCGGCCTTGACCGTACGCCACAGATCCTCGAAAGCCGCCGGGGGCATATCCGGGTGCCGGACCATGTTGTGGGGCTGGCCGACGAGTTCCTGCTGGGTGAAGCCGCTGATGCGGATGAATTCCTCATTCACGTAGGTGATTACCCCCCGCAGGTCCGTGGTGGTGACGATGAACGCCCCCTCCTGAAGGTGGTGTTCCTTCTGGGTAACCGGCATGTTGACGCGCATGGGCTTCTCCGAGGACCAGAGCCCGGCCGGAGGCGGAGGCAAGCCGTCGTGGGCCGGATACCTCTGTCGATTCGGATGGAAACCCGCTGGTCTTGATTTTAGGGAAGCATTTTCAGCAGCGGGATCAGGATCCCGTTGAACCGCTTCCACCCGGACAGGTCGCCATGGACCAGCCGCCGGACCTTCACCCAGTCATATTCGGCAGCTGCCTTGGGCACGCCCTTCAGCATGAACGCGTAGGCCAGGACCCGGGCGGCTACCGCAGGCTCCATGGCCAATTCAGGATGCTCCACCAGGTCCGCCCCGACCAGCTTCCCGAACCGGGCGTATTCCGAACGGCCAACCATCGGGATGAAGCCCCGGCCGCAGTACCTGGCCCCGTCGCCCGGCTCCAGGTTGCCCAGGCTGCGGTCGAACTCGTACATGCGGCGGAAGTAGGCCTCGCTGCCGGCCTCCTTCTCGGGCGCGAAGAGGTAGCTCTCCGTGCCGATGCTGGCGATGGCCGCGACTTCCATGGGGGGATCGAGAATTTTCAGGGCCGCGAGCGCCTCGACGACCAGGGGCCAATGCGCCTCGACATTCACGCGGGGCGCCTGGAGGATGGTGGCGATGGCTTCCGCCGTGAAGTGCATGGGATGGCTCCCGAGGGGAAAACAAAGGGCGTGAAGGACGGAGAGGGCCAATCTACCACGAGCGGCTAAGCTGGCGGCATGGACATCCACCGGTTGCGGTCAGGGGGCCATGAGGCCGACATTTCCGCCAGGGGCGCCGAACTCCAGAGCCTCCGCCTCGGGAGCGTCGATCTGCTCTGGAATGCCGGACCTCTGTGGCCCCGCCACGCGCCCCTGCTCTTTCCCATCGTGGGTGCGCTGAAAGGCGATGTCCTCCGCCACCGCGGGGTCAGTTTCTCCCTGCCCAAGCATGGTTTCGCCCGGGACCGGGACTTCACCTGGCTCCATCGCACCGGGACGGGATGTACCTTGGAATTGAGAGATGACGCAGAGACGCGTTCGGCCCATCCGTTCCCATTCCGCCTGAGGGTGTCCTATGAGCTGGAAGCGTCCGGATTACACATGGAAGTGATGCTGCAGAACCCCGGCGAGGGCCCCTTGCCCGCCAGCCTGGGTCTCCACCCGGCCTTCCGCTGGCCTCTCGACCCCGGGATTCCCAAGGCCGCGCACCGCCTGGTCTTCGAGTTCGACGAGCCGGGTGCCGTGCGGCGCCTCGATGGTCAGGGCCTCTTGACGCCCGACCTGCACCCCACACCCATCCATGAGCGCGCATTGGTTCTCCACGAGGATCTGTTCGAGGACGACGCGCTGATCTTCCTCGAACCCCGCAGCCGGAGCCTGCGCATGGAATCTGAAGGCGGACCGGCCCTGCTCCTGCGCTGGGAAGGCTTCCCGCAGTTGGGGATCTGGACCAAGCCCGATCCCTCCCCCTCCTTCCTTTGCATCGAGCCCTGGGCAGGTTACGCCAGCCCTGCCGACTGGGATGGGGAATTCGCACAGAAACCGGGTGCATTCCTGCTGGCCCCGGGTGGCACTCGCCAGTGGTCGCTGACGATCAGCGCGACTGGCCCATTTTCAGATGCCCGTTAGTCCAGAACCGCACCCAGGAAGTGCGGGCTCGCCATGGTGACCCTCGCCTGCACGAGCTCGCCGAAGGGCAGCTCACGCCCGGGTCCGACCATCAGGTGGACCGTCTTCCACTCGCCGCTCCGAGCCAGCCACCAGCCATGCTGGGTGGGGCCGCGGGTCTCGACCCGCACCGGAACCTGCCGGCCCACGAAACGCTCGTTGCTCGCCTGCGTCAGTTCGGTCTGCCGCCGCTGGAGGCGCATGAGACGCTCAGATTTCACCGCCATGGGAAGGTCATCCTTGAGGCGCAGGGAGGGCGTCCCCGGGCGCGGCGAGTAGATGAAGCTGAAGGACCCATCGAAGGCCACTTCGTCGAGTACACGCAGGGTGGCTTCGAAATCCTGGTCGGTCTCGCCGGGGAAACCCACGATGAAATCCGTACTGAGAGCCATCCTGGCGCGACCTTCTCCGAGGAAACCAATGCGCTCCAGGTAATCGGCCACGGTGTATTCGCGGAGCATCCGCTTCAGCACCTGATCGCTGCCGCTCTGCAGAGGCAGGTGCAGGAAGGGGGCCACCTTGGAGTTCGTGACCAGAACCCGGGCCAGCTCCCGAGTGAAGTTCATGGGATGGCTGGTGGTGAAGCGCAGCCACTCGAGTCCATCCACTTCGGAGACGCGCTCGAGCAATTCCGCAAAGGTGCAGCCCCCCGAATAGCTGTTCACGTTCTGGCCCAGCAGCTCCACCTCGCGGTAGCCGCTGGCCACGAGGCCGTGCACCTCGGCCAGAATATCTCCGCAGGGGCGATGGCGCTCGGCCCCACGGGTGGTGGGGACAATGCAATAGGTGCAGGCGTGGTTGCAGCCCTCAGTGATGGTGACGAGAGCTTTGGCCAGATCCCGGCGGCGGGTGACGGCGGGCGGGAACAGGTGGTTATCCGGATACTCGCCGGTATCCATCACCCGGGTCCTGCCAGCCTGGGCCTCGGCCACCAGACGGGGCAGCTGCTTCAGCGCCATCGTCCCCAGCACGAAATCGACGTGCGGGGCCCGCTTGAAGAGGGCCGCCTGTTCCTGCTGGGCCAGACAGCCGGTCACGCCCACCAGCAGCGGACGCCGCTGTTTCTCCTCGCGGAGGCGGCCCAGCTCCGAGTAGACCTTGTGCACGGCCTTCTCGCGGATGGAGCAGGTGTTCAGCATTACCAGATCCGCCTGCTCCACTGAATCCACCGCTTGAAATCCTTCCGCCATCAGCAACCCCGACAGCTTCTCGCCATCGTGGTCGTTCATCTGGCAGCCCCAGGTCTGAATGAAAAACTTCATCGGTCTGTCTTCCTTGCCATCCGGACCACAATTCCCCCCGGTGTCTCCTGAATCGACAGGCCCAGACGCTCGCTGACATCCCTCAACCAGAACGAGGGGAGATTCTTGGGCGCTTCAGTGGAGGGGTCGGGCCGAAGCGCAGTGGGGAGCGGGGCATCCCCGACCCAGGTCAGGTTCCACGCCTCTGCGGAAACCGTGGCTTGCAGGCGAAGGGGGCCGGGCGCTGCCCAGGGTAGAACCTGCCGAGTGAAAGCCGCCGCCCAATCCTGCAAAGAGGGGGTCGGCCAAGGAGCCGCATCCTCCTCTGGACCAACCAGCTGGATGGGACATTGGAACAACAGGGAGATGGGTTCCAGCCTTGCCTCGAGCCCCGCTCTCCACTCATCCCAGGAGGCCAGATCCTGATCTGGATGGCGGCCCAAGGCGAGGGCACGGGCCATGTTGATGAGGGTCTTCCCATCCTCCAGGGTGGATTCCAGCCGCAGGCGGTTCCGCTTATCCAGGGGCAGGGTTGGATGGCTCAGATCCAGCACTCCCTGCAGCCCGGCCAGCAGATTATTGAAATCGTGCAGGGCAGCCCGCCAAAGGTCCTGAGAAGTCATGCCTCCCCCATCTGCACAAAAGCCTTGAATGAAGTTACCTTGGAGTCGATCCTCTGGGCAGCCACCGAAGAATTCTAGGACTCCTGATGCAGCAACCGAACAAACGCCTGGGTGAATTGCTCGTCGAGGGCGGGCTCATTACACCCGCCCAGCTCCAGAGTGCCATCACTCACCAGAAGATTGCCCGGGGTCGGCTCGGCAGCAATCTGGTGGCCCTGGGCTACATCTCCGAAGAAGTCCTGATGGATTTTCTCAGCCATCAGACCGGCGTGCCGCAAATGGACGTGCGCAACATCGAGGTCCCCGCCCAGATCCTCAAGCTCGTGCCCCAACGCCTCGCTGATCAGTTCACGGTACTTCCCATCAGCACCAAAGAACCGAAGTCCTTGATATTGGCCATGTCAGATCCCTCGGACCTCAACGCCATCGACAGCGCCCGGTTCGCCTCGGGCCTTCACATCGAGCCGGTGGTGGCTTCTCACAGCGCTTTGCGGAAGGCCATCGCCGATCTCTATCGCAAACACGACTCACCTCCCGGCGCCCTGACGGTGAATTTTGGGACCGACTCCGGCCAGGAGGAGGCCCTGCCGGTCACCTTTACCCTGGCCCCCTTGTCGCTCCCCACGCCTCATGCCATCCCCCAGGTAACTTTAGGCCTTCCCAGCGACCCCTTCTTCGGCGGACCCGTCACCGAACCCGTGCACATCGACCCCTTCGGGTTGTTCGACCCCGGCACGCCTCAGCGTCCGACCAACCCCCCAGCCAATTCCGCACTCATACCCAGCCGGAACAATGCCCCACCCATCCGGCGATTGGAGAGCTATCAGACCCGCACCCTGATCCTGGGGCTCATCCGCCTGTTCCAGCGACGCGGCATCATTGGCCAGGACGAGCTGCAATACCTGCTCTCGAACCTGATCGAGGCCGGCGAAATCAAGGACGATGATGGGGTCGGCTAGGCCGCTCGCAAGGCAAATGCGAGGACAGGATTAACAGGATGAAAAGCAGGATGAACAGGATTGTATCCAATCTTTAATCCTGTAAATCAAGCACTTAATCCTGTTAATCCTGTCCCATCTTTTCAGTTGTCGACCTTGAGGATCGCCAGGAAGGCCTCTTGTGGGATCTCCACGTTCCCGATGGACTTCATTCTCTTTTTGCCTTCTTTCTGTTTGGCGAGAAGTTTCTTCTTGCGGCTGATGTCACCGCCGTAGCACTTGGCGAGGACGTCCTTGCGCCGGGCCTTCACATTGGTCCGAGCGATAATCTTGCTGCCGATGGCGGACTGGATGGCCACGTCGAAGAGCTGCTGGGGAATGACCTCCTTCATACGCTGGCAAAGCGACAGGCCCAGGGCCTGACTCTTGACCCGGTGGGTCAGGATGGACAGCGCGTCGACCGGCTCCCCGTTCACCAGGATGTCCATCTTCACCAGGTCCGATTCCGCGTAGTGCTTCATGTGGTAGTCGAAGCTGGCATAGCCCTTCGAAAGGGATTTCAGCTTGTCGTAGAAATCCAGCACCACTTCGTTCAGGGGCAGTTCATAGACGAGCATCACCCGGTCCTGGCTCACGTATTCAAGCTTCTGCTGGATGCCCCGGCGCTCCTCGCAAAGCTTGAGGAGCCCGCCCACGAAATCTGTGCGCGTCAGGATGGTCGCCTCGATGATGGGCTCCTCGATCTTGGCGATCTTCTGGAGGGGTGGGAGCCGCGAAGGGTTGTCCACAGAAAGCTCGGTGCCATCTGTCAGGTGGACGTGGTACCGCACGCTGGGGGCCGTGGTGATGAGATCCAGGTCATACTCGCGTTCCAGCCGCTCCTGCACGATCTCCATGTGGAGCAGGCCCAGGAAGCCGCACCGGAAGCCGAAACCCAGCGCCGTGGAGGTCTCGGGCTCGTAGGTGAAGCTGCTATCGCTCAGCCGCAGCTTGTCCATGGCATTGCGCAGATTCTCGTAGTCGTCGCTGGAGGTGGGGAAGATCCCCGCGAAAACCACTGGCTGGATTTCCTTGAAGCCCTTCAGCATCTCCGTGGCGGGTTTGGTGGTGAGCGTCACGGCGTGGGTCACCGTGTCGCCCACCTTCACGTCCACGAGCTGCCGGATATTGGCCACCAGGTAGCCCACCTCGCCCACGGACAGGGACTCCTGCTTGTCCATCTTCGGATCGAAGATCCCGATCTCGTCCACGCGGTGCTCACTGCCGGTGGACATGAACCGGATCTGGTCCCCGGGTTTGAGCGTGCCGTTCATCACGCGGATGAGGTTCACGACTCCCCGGTAGGCGTCGTAGTAGCAGTCGAAGACCAGGGCCTGGAGCGGGGCTGCGGGATCGCCCTGGGGCGCCGGGATGCACTTCACGATCTGCTCCAGCACCTGGTCGCAGTTTTCGCCGGTCTTGGCGCTGACGTTCACGGCGTGGGCCGTATCCACCAGGCCGATCACCGTGTCGATCTGCTCCAGCACTCGAATGGGATCGGAACTCGGCAGATCGGTCTTGTTGAGGACGGGGAAGACCTCCAGGCCGTTTTCCAGCGCCAGGTAAGTGTTGGCAAGGGTCTGGGCTTCCACGCCCTGGGTCGAGTCCACGACCAGGATGGCACCCTCGCAGGCCGCCAGGCTGCGGCTGACTTCGTAGGTAAAGTCCACGTGGCCGGGAGTATCAATCAAGTTCAACGTATAGGTCTTGCCATCCAAGGCCGGGTATTTCAGGGTCACCGCATGGGCCTTGATGGTGATGCCCCGCTCCCGCTCTAGGTCCATGTCGTCCAGGATCTGCGCTTGCATGTCCCGGCCAGCCACGGTTTTCGTCAACTCCAGCAGGCGGTCCGCCAAAGTGGACTTGCCATGGTCAATATGGGCGACGATGGAAAAATTGCGGATCAGGGCGGGATCTGACACTGAGGAACCTCGAACCCACCATTGTACCGTTGGTTACCCACGGAGTCTGCCCGCTATTACTGGACCAGGGTTCATCTCATGGTTGATCGTGGACGATAGGCCCTTTACCCTCAAGTCACGTATGCAAGGAGCCAGCTTGCCCAAGCCCCGATCCCCCATGACCATCCTGATGGTGGAGGACAATGCCCTGCAGCGACGCCAGATCGAGGCGCAACTGCAGCCGCTGGGCCACCGGATCACCTCCGCCACCAATGGCCAGGAAGCCCTGGAGCTCATTAAACTGTCGCCCCCCGACCTGATCATCATGGACGCGGTCATGCCGTCCATGGATGGCTTCAAGGCCTGCGAACTGATCAAAGCCAATCCCAAGACCGCTGGTGTTCCCATCATCGTGCTCACGGCCTTGAGCCGGGACGCCAAGGACCGCAGCTACGCGGCGGGGGCTGACGATTTCCTGCGCAAGCCCGCCAATACAATGCTTCTGCAGGTGCGGGTGCAGACCCATCTCCGGATCCACGCCCTAGCCAAGCGGTCCGGAGCCCCCGCCCCGGCGCGTCCCAAGGTACTGGTGGTGTCGGCCAGTTCCCTGGTCCGGTCCCAGGTCCAGAACCACTACGGCAAGGACCAGGCGACCTTCTTCGAGGCGCAGGGCGAAGCGCAAGCCCAGGCCCAGATTGGGGCCCATCGGCCCGATGTGATCGTGCTCGATATGGAGCTGCTGGAAGGCAGTGCCCAGAGCCTGTCAGTGGCCATCCATGAGGCCAAGGAATTGAGAAATACCCCCATTCTGCTGCTCTACAGCCCCGGGGAACTGGAGACCTGGTCACGGCTCCATGAGCCGGTCGCAGACGCCCTGGAGAAGCCACTGGTCGCTCCGGAAACCCGCCGGCGCGTGGCCCTGGTCAGCCGCCTGGCCTACCTGCAGAAGCTCGCCCAGGCGTGATTGCTTGGCCTGGCTCTAGCTCAGGATCCGCCTGGCTCAGCGCGGCCGGTGCTGCCTCCAGGCCGATCCTTTCCGCAGGCCGCGCTGAGTGTGGGAAGACCGAGTGCCTTTCTTGGCCGATTCCCCACCCAACGCTTTCCTCTGTGTATTCTGCGATTCTCCGTGTCCTCTGTGTTCCGCTTTTCTGTCTAAACTCCCTGTTCGCCACCCAAGTCCAAGGCCGCGTCACCGATGGCCAAAGTGGTCTTGCTGGCGTGCGGGTGTATCCCGACCGGCTCCTACGCATGACCCTGGTCACCGCTCCGCCCGTGGCGATCACGGCTGCCGATGGTCGGTTCCAACTCGACTTGGAGGTAGGCGACACCGTGCTTGCAATCGAGAAGGACGGCTGGCGCAGGGATCTGGTGCCTGCCGCTGAATGGTCCCGGGACATCGTGCTGACTGGCGAACCGGGGTTCCACACAGAGGCCGTCTTCGTGGTCCGCCTTGACTTCCCGGATGAGCCCTCGAAAGTGCCCGATGGCGCTCTCCGGGAATGGCTCTTCTCCCGGCAGCCCGGCCAGGCCAGCGCCGCCAACTATCTCTATGAAGTGAGCAAGGGCGCCCTTTCCCTCATCGAGGGACGCTTCCTTAGCTTTCGCAGCACGGACTTTCCTGCGCCCCGTCACGACAACCACAAGACCGCCATCGCCACCTCGGTGCTGAAGCGGCTCCGCAGAGAAACCCTGGGCGACTGTGACCGCATTGACAACCGCACCGGTGCCTTGAAACCCGATGGCAAGCCTGACCACTTGTGGATCATCAGCCCGGGACGCCCGCAATCGGTTACCGCCCAAGAGACCGACCTCAAGGCCGTGAGCCTGCTCCTGCCCCTGCCCTGGAACCCGAACCGGAGCTGGCCCCTGCTCTTCCTGACCGAGGAGGTCCCGCTGGGAAACATCGTCCACGAGGCCTTCCACGCCATGGGCGAGCACCTGGTGGATGATCTCTACGTTGAAAGTGGCAAGGTCCTCACGGCGGGGATCTGGGACCTGATGGACGGGGGCCAGTACCGCGGCTGGGACCGCTCTCATCCAGAGCAGGGACCCTGGGTGCAGGACACGGGCTACAGCCCCTCGCACCCCACCGCCTGGGTGCGTTCCGAGCTTTGGTACCGGGGCCACTTCCGGAACGCCATCGCCCGCCTGACCGTGAAGGGCCGCGGCTGGAAGGGCTGGATCGCGCCCGCCTCCCGGGCGCCGGGGGCCGATCCCCAGTGGGTCACCCTGCCCGATCCCCGCAAGCGGGGCCGCTTCTTCAGCCTGGAGGTGCGCCGTCCCTGGGGCTTCGAGCGGGGCCGCGTCGGCAATCGCTTCGGTCCCGGCTACGAGGGCCTGATCGTGGCCCTGATCGATCCCGCCCTGCTGACCCATGGCGATCCCAAGGGTCCCCTGCGCGTGGTGGACGCCCACCCCGGCACGGCCCAGCCACCCAAGCCCCGCCTGCCTCTGCGGCTCTGGGAATTGGATGATGCGGCCTTCAACCTGGGGCCGGGCGAGAACCCGAAAGGCCGCAGTGGACCGCTCTCCTGGGAAGTGCTGGAGTCCGACGCCAGCGGCCGCATGCGCGTGCGAGTCAGACTGGACCTGCGTTAAGGAGCTGGAACGGCCGGCGCCTGCCTGCGCTGCAGCCTGGCACGCGTCTACTGCGCGACCCAGCCGCCGTCGACGTTCCAAGCCACGCCGCGGATGTTATCGCCCGCCGGGGAGCACAGGAACAACGCCAGCTCGGCCAGTTGCTCGGGGGTGGTGAACTGCAGCGACGGCTGCTTCTCGGCCAGCAACTGGCGCTTGGCCTCCTCGTCGCCGATGCCGGCCTGCGCGGCGCGGGCATCGACCTGCTTCTGCACCAGCGGCGTCAGCACCCAACCGGGGCAGATCGCGTTATGCGTGATGGCGGTGGTGGCGCATTCCAGCGCCGCCGTCTTGGTGAAGCCGACCAGGCCGTGCTTGGCCGTCACATAGGCGGATTTCTGCGCCGAGGCGACCAGGCCGTGCACCGAAGCAATATTGATCACCCGGCCCCAGTTGCGCTGCTTCATGCCCGGCAGTGCAAGCCGGGTGGTGTGGAACGCCGAGCTGAGGTTGATGGCGATGATCGCGTCCCAGCGCTCGACGGGAAAGTCCTCGATGTTGGCCACGTGCTGGATGCCGGCGTTGTTGACCAGGATGTCTAGGGCCCCGAACTCGGCGATGCAGCCGTGCACCATGGCCTCGATTTCGGCGGGCTTGCTCATGTCGGCACCGTGGTAGGCGACCCGGCCGCCGAGCGCGGCCACTGCGGCTCTGGCGCTGGCGACGTCGCCGAAGCCGTTGAGCATCACGTTGGCGCCGCTGCGCGCCAACCCAAGGGCCAGGCCCAGACCGATGCCGCTGGTCGAGCCGGTGACGAGGGCGGTTTTTCCTGTGAGCATCTCAACTCCCCAGCGAGTTACTGCGATGGTCATGAGCAAGTATGATGAGGCATGAACCCCAGCCGCGCTCTCCTCGCCTGCTTCTTCGCCGCCAACCTGGCCGCCCAGGCCTCTCCAGAGTCCCTGCGCACTGCTTCCGAACGGCTGAAAGCCGAGGCAATCCGCACTCAGGGGGCCTACGCTGACCTCGCCTGGTTGTGCGATCGCATTGGCCACCGGCTGGCGGGCTCGCCCCAACTGGACCAAGCCATCGCCTGGGCCCAGGAACGACTGAAGGCCGCTGGCCTCGCGAACGTCCATGCCGAGCCAGTGCTGGTGCCGCACTGGGTGCGCGGAAAGGAATCCGCCCAATTGCTGCTGCCCGCGACCCGCCCATTGAACATCCTGGGCCTGGGCGGCAGCGTGGGCACGCCGGAAGGCGGGCTCACCGCCGATGTCGTAGTGGTGGGTTCCTTCGATGAACTCGACCGGCTGGGCACGGCGGTGAAGGGCAAGATCGTCCTCTTCGATGTCCCCTACACCGGCTATGGCCCCACTGTGATCTACCGGTTTTCCGGTGCCGCGAAGGCCGCGAAGCACGGCGCCGTGGCGGCTCTGGTGCGCTCTGTGGGGCCCGTGAGCCTGGATACCCCGCACACGGGCATGATGGAATACGATCCTGCCTTCCCGAAGATTCCCACCGCCGCGGTGACCATCGAAGCCTCCACCCAGATGCGGCGCATGCAGCAGCGCGGAGAGCGGATCCGGTTACGGCTGGAGATGGAGGCCAAGACCCTGCCGGACGCGCCCTCCGCCAATGTGGTCGCCGAGATCCGGGGGAGCGAGAAACCCGAGGAAGTGGTCATTCTCAGCGGCCACCTGGACAGCTGGGACGTGGGCCAGGGCGCCCAGGATGATGGCGCCGGCAGCGTCATCGCCATGGAGGCCCTGCGCCTCATCCAGAACCTGGGTCTCAAGCCCCGGCGCACCCTCCGCCTCGTGCTGTGGACCAACGAGGAGAACGGCCTGCGGGGCGGCCTGGCCTACCGCGACGCCCACCGCGCTGAGCTCAGGAACATCGTGGCCGCAGTGGAGAGTGATTCGGGCAGCGAGCGGGTGGTGAGCTTCCACCTGGATCTACGCCAGCTTGGCGCGGAAGCCAAGGCTTCCGCGTTAGCTTCGCTAAAAGGCGCCGTCGGGGGCGTCATGTCGCCCTTTGGCGTGACCTTCCAGCTGGGGGGATCAGGTGCCGATGTGGGACCCATCGTGGACGAGGGGGTTCCGGGCCTCGGCATGGAACACGCCGGCACGCACTACTTCGACATCCACCACACTCAGGCGGACACATTGGACAAGGTGGACAAGGACGATCTCGCCTTCAATGCCGCGGCCCTGGCCACCTTCGCCTACGCCCTGGCGCAATCGGAGGTCGGGTTCCGCTAATTCCTTGGTGGCTCCACCTGCATCGGTGCTCTACCCGCTCTTGCCCGATCGGCCAGCATGGCCCCCCGCGCTGCCCGGCTAGGGTTTGGAAGCCTGGGCAGGTCCACCTCGCCGCGGAGGTCGCAGTCGATCTCGCCAATGATGTCCCAGTACAGGATCGTGTTCTCTGAGTGCAACCAGACTTTGTTGAGCCGAAGGGTCACCCTCACGCCAGCTTGGGAATCACTCACCGTGAATCCCGCGGACTGCAACTCGCCGACCAGGGCGTTGCGCAGCTGGCGCTCCGCACCCTCAGGCAGGTGAAGATCCCCCAGCTTCTTGTTGAAGACGGAGCGCACACCGATGCGAGCCCTCACGGCCCGCCGATCCTCTATCGGTTCGACCTGCAGCGCAAGCCCATTCGGGCTGGGGGCACTGTTCGTTCCCGACTGCAGCCTAGTGGTCACACCCCTCGGCCGGGTCCCGGGGTTCCCCACCCCCAGGCGCACCGAGAACCTGGTTCCTTGGATGTCCTCCTGGCCAGACTGGAGCGGGGATCACACCATCGTGGAACTCCACCTTGCCGCAGAGGATGCAGCCCTTCATGCCGGGGCGGCAGTAGGCGCCATCAACGTGATCACAGATCCCGTTGACATCGTACTTGCAGCTCCAGCCGCTCAAGCGCACTCCCCTGGTGATCGGATCAGCCCAGCTCCTCCGGCAGGTCCAGCACCGCCCCCTTGTTGGCGCTGGTGACGAGTCGCGAGTAGCGGCCCAGCCAGCCTTTGCTGATCTTGGGTCTGGGCTGGACCCAGGCGGCCCTCCGCCGGTCCAGTTCGGCCTGATCCACCAGCACGTTCATGCTCCGGGCGGGAATGTCGATGCGGATGCGGTCCCCAGTCTGCACTAGGGCGATGGGGCCGCCTTCCGCTGCTTCGGGGCTCACGTGCCCGATGCACAGGCCCGCCGTGCCGCCGCTGAAGCGGCCGTCGGTGATGAGGGCCACCTGCTTGCCCAGGCCCTGCCCCTTGATCATCGAAGTGGGGGAGAGCATCTCCGGCATGCCGGGGCCGCCCTTGGGTCCCTCGTAGCGGATGATGACCACCTGGCCTGCCTGCACCTTCCGCAGGGCCAGCGCCGCCAGGCACTCATCCTGGCTCTCGAAGACGATGGCGTCGCCTTCGAAGACGAAGCAGTTGGGATCCACCCCGGCGCTTTTCACGATGCTGCCCTGAGGGGCGATGTTGCCGAAGAGCACCGCCAGGCCGCCGTCCGGGGTGAAGGGCGCCTCGAGGGTGCGGATGACCTTGGGATCCTTGATGCTGGCATGGGCAATGGCCTCGCCCAGGGTCTGACCGGTCACCGTCAGGCAGTCCAGGTTCACGAGGCCAGGCTGGCGCGCAATTTCCTTCAGGATGGCCGATATCCCACCCGCCCGGTCCACGTCCTGGATGTGCACGTCAGGCACGGAGGGCGACACCTTGCAGATGCAGGGCGTCACCGCAGAGATCTCGTTGAGGCGCTCCAGGGGGTAGTCCAGGCCCGCCTCGTGGGCGATGGCGAAGCCGTGCAGGACGGTGTTGGTGGAGCCCCCCATGGCCATGTCCAGGGCGAAGGCATTGTCGAGGGAGGCCTTCGTCACGAGGTCGGAGGGCTTGATGTCGCGCTCCAGCAACTCGAAGATCTGGTGCGCCGCGTCCTTGGCCAGTTCCAGGCGACGGGGGTCCACGGCGGGGATGGTCCCGTTGCCCGGCAGGGCCAGGCCGATGGCCTCCAGCAGGCAGTTCATGGAGTTGGCCGTGAACATGCCCGAGCAGGAGCCGCAGGTGGGGCAGGCGCTGGCCTCGATGGCCTCCAGTTGGGCTTCAGTCATCTCGCCGCTCTGCACCTTGCCCACGCCCTCGAAAACGGTGATCAGGTCGCTTCGGCGGCCATCGGGCTGGGTCCCGGCCAGCATCGGCCCGCCCGTGACGAAGATCGTCGGCACATTCACCCGCACGGCGCCCATGATCATGCCCGGCGTGATCTTGTCGCAGTTGGAGATGCAGATGAGGGCGTCGAAACAGTGGGCCATGGCCATGGTCTCGACGCAGTCGGCGATGAGTTCCCGGCTGGGCAGGGAGTAACGCATGCCCAGGTGCCCCATGGCGATGCCATCGTCCACGGCAATGGTGTTGAACTCGAAGGGCACCCCCCCCGCTTCCCGCACCGCTGCTTTGACCACCACCGCGAAGTCGTGGAGGTGGGTGTGGCCCGGAACGATATCCGTGTAGGAATTCACGATGCCGATGAACGGCTTGGCAAAGTCCTCGTCCTTCAGGCCCGTGGCCCGAAGCAGGCTGCGGTGCCCGGCACGCTCGATGCCCTTCTTCACAGTGTCCGATCGCATGGCCACTCCCTTTGATCAGTTTACCTGAGCATGGCTGTCAGGACCGGGATTGAAACGGGGCCACGAACCTGAAGCTCAGCCTCGCTTCCGATGGGGCGCCACCTGCTCCAGGGGCAGCGCGGTGGTGTCCTTGATGGCCTCCAGCACGATGTTGGACTTCACGTCGATCACGCCCGGTTGTTTCAGCAGCCGATCCATCAGGAAACGGGTGTAGTGGTCCAGGTCCTCCACGTAGACCCGCAGGAAATAGTCCGTCTCGCCGGTCATGGCATAGCAGCTCACCACCTCCGGCCAGGTCCGCACCGCCCGGGCAAACGCCTCCGCGGGCATCCGGCCCTGCTTCTCCAGCTTCACCGTGATGAAGGACATCAAGCCCAGCCCCACTTTGCGGGGATCGAGCAGGGCCGCGTACTGCCGGATGATCCCCGCCTTTTCGAGGGCTCGGACCCTGCGCAGACAAGGCGCCGGGGACAAGGCCACACGGTCGGCCAATTCCTGGTTGGAGAGCCGGCCCTCCCGCTGGAGGATCTCGAGGATGCGGTGGTCGATGGAGTCCAGTTCGAGCGAGGCCATGAACGCCCTTTCTCTCATTTGAGCAATATTATTGCTCAAATGAGCCATTACACCGCAATGTTTGAAACATTATTGTTCATCCGATTTTCTAACATTGGACATCGAGATCCCTTGATGAGGAGCCAAGCCATGAAGCCGAGAACGGTTGCCGAGCCCTACAAAATCAAGATGGTCGAGCCCATCCGCATGACCACCCGCGAGGAGCGGGAAGCGGCCATCTGCGAGGCGGGCTACAACACCTTTCTCCTGCGCAGCGACGACGTCTACATCGACCTGCTGACGGACTCGGGCACCACGGCCATGAGCGACCTGCAGTGGTCCATGATGATGCGCGGGGACGAGGCCTACGCGGGCTCCCGCAGTTTCTACCGCATGGAAGCGGCCATGCGGGAAATCTACGGCTTCCGCCACCTGGTGCCCACCCACCAGGGCCGCGCCGCCGAGCACATCACCAGCCAGATCCGCATCAAGCCCGGCCAGTACGTGCCTATGAACATGTACTTCACCACCACTCGCGCCCACGTAGAGCGGGCCGGGGGTATCTTCTACGACTGCATCGTCGACGAGGCGAAGGATCCCTGGAGCGAATTCCCCTTCAAGGGCAACGTGGACCTCGCCAAGCTGCAGAAGCTGGTGGACGAG
>CAIQPH010000053.1 GCA_903873655.1 uncultured Holophagaceae bacterium
AGCAACAGCGCCGGAGCAGCACTGCCGACGCACTCAAGGCGATCTTGGGGGTTTAGGAGCTGGAACGAAATAAGCAGTGCCATCGCGCAGGGCGCCGGGCAAGCGAGACAAGGAGGTTGAGGTTCCAGCGGAGCGGGACTCCGTGAACCGAGGCCGACGCGGTATCGAGCTGCCCGCCGCCCTGCGTCCGTAGGATTGACCATAGATCCCTGCCAACGCATGCGTTGGCAAGGGGCGCCCATCCGCCTCCACCTGACGCCACACGATGCGCGGCTCCCGCTCGCGGGCTCGCGGAGGTGGAGCCTCCCCCGCCGCGTCAGCGCCCTTGGACAATGAACCACATTGCCCTGCGGGCGCTTCCTTCTCGGTATCGCCTGCGGCGATACGCGAGACAAACTGATACCTGCGGATGCATCGCGGCTGGGTGCCAACGGTGGCAACGATTATTCCGTTCCAGCTCCTTCGTGGCAGCCGGGGGGTTCAGGGATCGAGTAGCTTCGGGTCAGGTTGCCCGCTCAGATTCGGGGCTTTGCGGTCATGTGTTTTGGGCACGTGATGGACATGCGCCTGAAAAGTAAAAGGCCAAGACCGTTAAGTCTTGGCCCTTCTAGGTGTTTTTGGTCGGCGCGAGAGGATTCGAACCTCCGACCCCTACCACCCCAAGGTAGTGCGCTACCAGGCTGCGCCACGCGCCGTGAACCTTTGACTTTAGGACGGGAAGCCACTCCGGTCAAGGTTTGGGTGGGGCGGACAGGCGTTCGTAGAGGGCTCGCACGGACTTGACGATGGGCTGCAGGTCGGTGCTGGTGCGGAGGAGCCTGGGGAAGGCCGGCTTGGCTTTCTGGACCGGGAGGGCGGGCATCTCGTCTGGTTCGAGCCCGAGGTCGAGGCGCTGCACGAGGTGGCCGTGGGCCAGCAACTCGGCGCAGTCCGCGACGGTGAGGCCCTCGGCCAGCCAGCCCTTGATGCGCTTGAGGCGCGGGAGCTCGTCCACATGGTAGTAGCGGAGGTTGCCCTTGCTGCGGCGGGGCTTGATGTCAGGGATGACGTCTTCCCAGTAGCGCAAGTCCTTGGGGCCGACGCCGACGAGTTGGGCCGCCTCACCAATCTTGAACCACTTCTTGTCACTCACGGCTGGTTCTCCCTGGGCTCGATGCCCAGAGCCTTGAGGCGCTTGTAGAGGTTCGAGCGGTCCATGCCGACTCGCTCCGCCACCCGGGTCATGTTGCCGTTCTGGAACCGCATCTCCCGTTGAAGATACTGGGCCTCGAACCAGTCCCGGGCCTCCTTGAGGCTGGCGAACTCGGGGAAGGAGAAGGGATCCTGCTCCGCGAGGTGACGGGCGGCCAGGGGCCCCAGGTCGCGGGGACTGATCTCGCTGCCGCGGCCCAGGATGACGGCCCGCTCCATGAGGTTCTTCAGTTCGCGCACGTTGCCGGGCCAGTCATGGCGCAGCAGGGTGTCCTTGGCGTCGGGTCCGAGATGCCTGGGGGAACGGCCGTACTGGCGGGCGATGCGGCTGATGAAGGCCTCGGCCAGAGGCAGGATGTCCTCGGGACGCTCGCGCAGGGGGGG
>CAIQPH010000054.1 GCA_903873655.1 uncultured Holophagaceae bacterium
CTATTTCGCGGGGGGTTCCATGTCCCGAGCGTTGTTCCTCCTGCTTCCCGCCCTGGTGCTCCAGGCCCAGGAGGCAGCCATACCGGGTACGGTGGAGGTGCGCCCCGGCATTTTCGTGCATCGCGGAGTCCCCAATGAGGCGACCTTCAATGCGCTCAAGAAACAGCACATCACACATGTGATCGACCTGCGTCGGGATGGTGAACCCGGCTTGAACTGCGAAGCCGAGGGTTCCCGGTTGGCAGACCTTGGCATCCAGTATGTTCGCTACGCCATTACCCGGACGCCGCCTGCCGGAGACTTCGATTTTCTGCGGTCCTTCCTGAGGGAATTGCCGCGGGGGTCCAAGGTGCTGATCCACTGCGACGACGGCAACCGGGCCTCGGCGGTGGCCTGTTCCTGGCTGGTGCTGGACAAGGGCATGCCGCTTGAGGAAGCCGTAAAACTCTCGAAGAGTTCCGGTCTGAAGTTCCCCGAGACCGAGCAGGCCCTGCGGCGCTACCTGAGCAAAGGGAAGGCTTAGTCTTAACTCTTTGGTTCGCTGTACATTCCTTCGATCAGGGAGGAGTAGATCTGGTTCACGATCCGGCGCTTCACCTTGAGGGAAGGAGTCAGCTCGCCGCCTTCAAGCGTCATCTCATGGTCCAACAGAGACATCTTCTTGATGCGCTCAAAGTTCGAAAGCTGCTGGTTGACGTGCTCCACCCGGCTGCGGATCTTGGCGATGACGAGAGGGTTCCTGAGCAGTTCTGCCGGGGAACCGAAGGTGATGTTCTTGTAGCCGGCCCAGCGCACTAGGCTGTCGAAGTTCGGGACGATGAGGGCAGAGATGAAGTTCCGCTGGTCGCCGATGAGGACGGCCTGGGAGATGTATTTGTCCCCTTTGAGAATGTTCTCGATGGGCTGCGGAGCGACCTTCTTCCCGGCGCTGGTGACGATGATTTCCTTCTTGCGGTCCGTGATGTACAGGCGGCCCAGGTCATCCAGGTGGCCGATGTCACCGGTGTGGAAGTAGCCGTCCGGGTCGATGGCCTCCTGGGTGGCCTTCTCGTTGTTCCAGTAGCCCACCATGATGTTGGGGCCCTGGCACAGGATCTCTCCGTCCTCGGCGATCTTCACGAAGCGGCGGCCATTCCACTCCTTGTAGAGGGGGCGCCCCACGCACCCCGGCAGCACTTCGCCGAAGCGGTTGATGGTGATGACTGGGCTGGTTTCCGTGAGGCCATAACCCTCCAGGATCGGCGCGCCCACGATCCAGAAGAACTCCATGATCTTGCCGCCGAGGGGTGCGCCTCCGCTGACGGCCAGCTCCAGGCGACCGCCGAGCCGGGCCAGGATCTTGTCGAAGACGAGCTTGCGGGCGATGCCATAGCAGAAGCCGCCCCAGCCGCTGGGTTTCTGCCCTCTGTAGAGCTTGGCCACCACGCTGCGGCCAGCCTCCATGGACCAGTGGAAGATCAGGCGCTTGACAGCACTGGCGGAAGCCACGCCTTCGTAGATGCGGCTGTACACTTTTTCGTAGATCCGCGGTACCGAGGCCAGGACGGTGGGCCTGACCAGCAGGAGATCAGCCGGGACGGTGCTCACACTTTCGGCATAGTAGATCGCGGCGCCGCACTGGAACATGAGGAACTGGCCTGCCATGCGTTCGAAGATGTGCGTGAGGGGAAGGAAGCTGAGACAGCGGTGCCCCTCGTGCATCTTCACCGCCTCCAGCGAAGTCAGGACGTTGGAGACCAGGTTGCCGTGGGTGAGCACGGCGCCCTTCGGATCGCCGGTGGTGCCGGAAGTGTAGATGAGCGTCAGGACATCCGAGGGCTTCCGCTGGCCGGCCCATCCCTTGACTTCAGGACGGCGGGCTTCCATGGCCTCGCCCTCTTCCTGGAGGGTGGCCCAGCGCAGCAGGTTGCGTCCGGTGCCTTCGGGCAGGTCGCCATCCATGAGGACGGCGACCTCCAGTGCCGGTAGCTGGTCCCAATGGGCGAGCACCTTGTCCAACTGCGACCGGTCGGAGCAGAGCACCCAGCGCGATTGGCTGTCCCTGAGGATGTAGGCGGCCTGGAGGGCATTCAGGGTGGCGTAGATGGTGACGTCCGGCAGGCCCTGGATGGCACAGGCAAAGTCCGCGATTGCCCACTCGGGCCGGTTCTCGGACAGGATCGCCACGTGATCTCCAGCCTTGAGTCCACGAGCAGCCATGGCCAGCGACAGCCGCTCGACCAGGGCCACCAGCTCGGCATGGGAGATGGGAACGTAGGCTTCATTGCGCTTGTAGGCCAGGGCATCGGGGAGGTTCCGCTGGACGGCCTGATAGAAAAGCTGGGCAATAGTCTCGACGGGCTGCGCCACAATGACTCCGTACATGAGGGGATGTGACGGCATGGTAACAGGGGAGGCTAGGGTTCTGTTGAGCGAGGGGGTCCAGGCTTTCCACCTCGAGCAGCGGGCCCGGGGCGTATCGCCCCATACCGAGAGGGCCCAGGCCGGCGACCTTGGAAAACTCCTTGACCATGCCGCACGCAATCGCTGGAAAGACTGGGAAGTGGGCCTCAGGACCCTGCGGGGGTTCGCCCTTGAGCTGGGGGACCGTGGCCTGGATCCAGCGAGTCAGGCCCGCATCCTCTCCACCGTCCGAGGGTTCTTCAAGTGGCTGTGGGAGACTCGGCGGATTACGCGGAATCCGGCCTCCGGCCTGAGAAACCCCAAACAGCCCAAACGCCTCCCGGCCTTCCTCACGGAAGGCGAGAGCAGGGCCCTCCTGGATCTTCCGGGTGCGGTCGACTACCCATCCTCCCGGCTAGCCTGCCTGCTGGAGCTGCTCTACGCTTCGGGGCTGCGGGTCTCCGAGCTGGTGGGGCTGAACCTGCAGGATCTGCTCATGGACCAGCGGACTCTCCGCGTGATGGGCAAGGGTCGGAAGGAGCGCATGGTGCCTTATCACACGCAGGCGGCCACGGTCCTGGAAACCTACCTCCAGTTCCGCTCAGCCTTCCTGGCGGCTAAGGAATTTCCCGCCCTTCCGGCGCTCTTCCTGAACCAGCGCGGGGGCCGCCTCACGCCCACCAGCGTGCGGACCCTGCTGCGCTCCGCCCTGGAGGCGGCGGCCGTCCGGTCAAGGGTGAGTCCCCATGCGCTGCGGCACAGCTTCGCCACCCATTTGCTCAACCGCGGCATGGACCTGCGGGCCATCCAGGAATTGCTGGGCCATGCGAGCCTCAGCACAACCCAGCGTTACACTCACCTGGGGTTGGAGGAACTGGCCCGGACCTATGAGAAGGCCCATCCCAGGGCAAAGAGCTGAAACGCAAGCCATCGGAGCATCTCCATGGAAACCGTCGTTCCCATTCCTGCCGTGCCGTTCGTTCCGGTCCATGGGACCAGCGCAGTCTTTCCGGTCCGCCGGATCTACTGCGTCGGGCGCAATTATGCGGACCACGCGCGGGAAATGGGCATGGATCCCGACCGCGAGCCGCCCTTCTTCTTCGGGAAGCCCGCTGATGTGGTGGTGCCTGGCGGTGGGGATATCGCCTATCCACCGGCCACATCGAACCTCCACTACGAAGTGGAGCTGGTGGTGGCCCTCGCGAAGGGGGGCCAGGGCATCCCCGCGTCGGAAGCCCTCGGCTGCATTTACGGCTATGCCGTGGGCCTCGATTTGACCCGGCGCGACCTCCAGGCCAGAGCCAAGGACAAGGGCCAGCCCTGGGATACGGCGAAGGGCTTCGACCACTCCGCGCCGATCGCCCCCATCCGGCCGGTCTCCGTCTGTGGGCATCCGGGAACGGGCGCCATCTGGCTCTCCGTGAACGGCATGGAGAAGCAGCGGGGCAATCTATCCCAGATGATCTGGAGCGTGCCGGAAGTGATCGCACACATCTCGGGTTTCGTGGCGCTGGCGCCTGGCGACCTCATCTTCACGGGAACACCCGCCGGCGTCGGCCCCATCATCGCCAGCGACCGGGTCCGCTGCGGCATCGATGGCCTAGGTGAACTGGAGATCCGGCTGGTCTGATCCAGGTTAGGAAGGCTCAATTCCCGCCGGTCTTCTTGAACTGGGCGATGATGTCGTCGACGCTGTCCTTCCGGCTGTCCGCTTCGAGGCTGGTATCGAAGATGCGGTCCTGGGTGGCGGTCTTCCGTTCTGCGAATACTTCAGCGCCGAGGGCCTCCGTGTGGATGTTGAAGATCACGAGGAGCCGGGCCAGGCCGCTCTGGAACTGCTTCAGGAGGGTGACCACCTTCTCGATCTTCTGGCGGGTGATGTCCTGGAACTGGAGAATGTTCAGGATCTCGAAAGCCTCGTCACTGACCTTCTGGAGGTGGTTCTTGGCCGGGGCCAGGTCCAGCTCGATGGCGGGCGTGGCCACCTGATGCGCGAAGAGGTACTCAATCACTTCCTGGGCGAGGGCGTTCTGGTTCTCTCCCGCGGCGGCTCGATCGAGGAATCCGGAGATGGCGGTCTGGAGGGCAGCCTCCTGTTCGTTCTGTTTGCTTACGCCGTCCTGGCAGGCTTGCACAGCTCGCGTCGCCTCATCGGAAGCCGCCATGAGGCTGTCCAGGCGGTTCATCACGCTCTGGGTGGCTTCCTCGGTGTCCGAGGTGATGGCGTCCAACTGGGAGGCCAGCTCAGGGACCTGGGTGCTCTGCTGTTTTACGGAGGCATCCAGCTGCTGGAGGTTCAGCAGGGTCTGATTGATGCTGGAGACCAGGGCACCCAGCTCTCCCTTGGCCTCGATGTCCACCTTCTGGTAGACCCGGCCATTGGCCATGTCCTGGGCGGCCTCGGCCAAGCGATGCAGGCTGGTCTGGGAATCCCCCTGAAGCTCCTGGCGGAGATCCATGATGAGTTGCTCGAGGCTCAGCAGGCGCTGGTCAAGGCGATCCCGCCTGGCCTGGAAATCGGCCACCAGGCTGTCGGGGGTGCCTTCCTGCGGTGATTCTTCTGGGGTTTCAATCATGGGAACTCCACGGGGTCCTCAGGGTGCGGGTCTCACCTTCACATGGGATCCTTCGGTAAGTCCCCACGCCTGCATGAGTTCCCGAGGGATGGCTACCAGCTTATCCGCCAACCCGGATACGAATTCTACACGCTCCACAGCTGGACCCTTAGGCCAAATCACCCGCAGGTTTTGAATGCCGTGGCCATAGGGGCCAAGGTCAGCCCACGCTTCCTGCATGGACCTGGGAAGCTCGAGGTGGTTCCGCTTCTTGAAAAGACCTGCCTTCAGCAGGGTGACCGTCACGAGAACATCAGGCTCAAGCACTTCGAGTCGTCCGGCATTCTTGAGGATGGCCGCCGCCTGGAGAACGGCCACGTCATGCTGGCCCGACGCCGCCATGACATCCTGGAAGTTCCGGTAGCCGTCGAAGTAGGGCAGGATTCGTCGCTCCTCCACGAAGAGCTTGAGCCCTTCCAGCAGCTGTGGCGCCGGGAGGGTAGCCCATGGCACGGAAGTCAGGCTCGGGAAGATCGCGCCGAGGCGCTTCCGGCTGTCGTGCATCCGGGCCGAATCCATGAGCAGATCCGGGACCGTGCGGCGGATGGTGGTGGCGGTCTGCACCTGGGTGGTCTGGAATTCGAAACGCCCGGTCACCCACTCGAGGATTTCGAAGGCGGCCACTTCCCCCTGGGAGGAGGGCGTCTCTGCATGGATCACCTCGCCGCTGGAGAAATAGAGCACACCGTTGACCTTGCCGGAGTTGACCTGGAGCATGCCGGTCTTGTGGTTGGCGTGGAGCAACTGGGCTACGTCGGTCAGAGAGATGCTGTCCAGCGCGCCGCGAAGATTGCTCATGCCTGGCCCTCAGGGGACAGGAGCTCTTCAAGCAGGACCTTGATCCGCTGGTGATTCACGGGTTTGATGGCGAAAAGATCCGGACCGCACCGGAGACCTTGCTGCCATGACCGTTCTCCTTCAAAGCCCGTGAGGAGGACGACCTTGATGTCACGGCACTCTGGATCCTCCTTGATGCAATGACAAAGGGAAGTTCCGCTCTCGCCGGGCATCATCACATCCAGGAAGATGAGGTCCACGGACTCCTGGGCCAGGGCTTGCCGGGCGAAAGTCGCGTTGGCCGCCTCGAGGACCCGGTGCCCTTCCAACTCGATGTATTCCTTCAGGATCTGGCGGATGACTGGATCGTCATCCACCACCAGGACGGTGCTCATGACCGGGCCTTTTCCATGGCCGAGAGCATCTCTCCCACGGCGCGTTCCAGACCGACGAGCACGGCCCTGCCAACGAGGCTGTGCCCGATGTTCAGTTCTTCGATTTCGGGGATCGCGGCCACTGGACCCACATTCTGCAGGTTGAGGCCATGCCCGGCGAGCACCCTTAGCCCAAGGCGACTGGCCAGTCTGGCCGCATCGCGAAGGCGACCCAACTCGAGGGAAGCATCGGCGTCCATGGGCAGATCGCTGTAGGATCCCGTGTTGAGTTCCACCGCGTCGGCCTCCAGTTTGGCGGCCATCTTCACCTGGTCGAGTACGGGATCCACGAACAGGCTGACGTGCACGCCGGCACCCCGAAGATCTCTTACCACCGGCCTCAGCATCCCCTGGAGGAAGATGGCGTCGAGACCGCCCTGGGTCGTGAGTTCCTCCCGACTCTCAGGGACCAGGGTCACCCAGGAGGGCTTGCAGGGGATGATGGCTTCCATCGCCTCGGCGGTCGCTGCGCATTCCGCATTGAGGGGGACGACGAGCACCTCCTTGAGAAGTCGGAGATCCCGCTCCTGGATATGCCGGCGATCCCCCCGGAGATGGACCGTGATGCCGTGGGCACCGGCGCTCTGGGCCAGCAGAGCCGCCGCCACCGGATCCGGCTCATGGCCGCCGCGGGCCTGCCGCAGGGTGGCCACATGGTCGATGTTCACGCCAAGCCTGATGTTCAAGGCACGCTCCAAGAATAGACCCTAGCTTAACTCTCGCGGGATTGCAGACAGCAGGAAGGTTGGATCTGGCTGGAATTTCAAAAAAAGAAGTTGCAACATCTAATGGCATGCTGGACAATGGCTCCATGTCTGGTTCGGTGGCCCTCCCAACCCTATTCCTGGCGCATGGCTCGCCCATGCTCGCTCTGGACGGCGGGGCCTGGGGCATTGCCGTTGCCGCCCTCGGTCGGCGACTGCCGACTCTCCGCGCCATCCTGGTCTGCTCCGCCCACTGGGAAGCGCCGGGTCCCTTCCGTCTTTCAGCGGGAGCATTGCCGGGAGTGATCCACGATTTCGGGGGCTTTCCGGACGCCCTCTATGCCCTGGGCTATCCGGCTCCCGGCTCTCCTGAGCTGGCTGCCGAGGCGGCAGATCTCATGACCAGGGCTGGGCTGAAAACCGAGACGGATCCAGAGCGTCCCCTGGACCACGGGGCCTGGGTGCCCTTGCGGTACCTCCAGCCTGAGGCCAACACGCCGGTGGTGCAGCTCTCGCTGCCGCAACCCCGGACCCCAGAGCTGTTGCTGGCGGCGGGCCGAGCCCTGGCGCCGCTTCGGGAGCGCGGCGTTCTGATCATCGGGAGCGGGGGCATCGTGCACAACCTCCCACGCCTGGACTGGCACGGCACGGCAGGTCCCCAGCCCTGGGCGAGTGCCTTCCAGGACTGGATCCAGGCTCGGCTGGCTGCGGGTGATGAGGCGGCCCTCATGGATTGGAATCAAGCCCCGGGCTCGATGGAATCCGTTCCAACGTCGGAACACCTGGACCCACTCTTCGTGGCCATGGGCGCCTCGGCCGGAGCGCCGGAAAGGCTATATGAGGGGTGGCAGTTGGGCAGCCTCAGCCTGGCAAGCTACCTCTTTCCCTAAGTTCAGAATTCATCAGCCTCACGCCATGGTCTTCCTGAACCGCCCAGCCGCCAGGGACAGCATGATGGTGCCCAGGACAGCGAGGGCCAGCAAGTGGGGCCAGAGCACCGACAGCCCCAGTCCTTTCAGGAACACGCCGCGGATGATCACCAGGTAGTAGCGCAGGGGGTTCAGGTAGGTGAGCCACTGCACCACCTCGGGCATGTTGGCAATGGGATACACGAAGCCCGAGAGCATGAAGGCGGGCAGCATGAAGAAGAAGGCCGTCATCATGGCTTGCTGCTGAGTGGCGCTCACGGTGGAGATGAACAGGCCCACGCCCAGGGTGCTGAGCAGGTAGAGTCCCGTGCCCAGGAACAGCATCAGGGGATGGCCCAGGAGGGGCACCCGGAACCAGAAGACGGCGATGAGGGCGATGAGGGCCACGTCCAGGAGGCCGATGAGGGCGAAGGGGATGGTCTTGCCCAGGATGAACTCCAGGCGCCCGATGGGCGTCACCATGATCTGCTCCATGGTGCCGATCTCCCGCTCCCGCACGATGGCCATGGCCGAAAGGATGATGGAGACCACGGCCACCAGCATGGCCAACACACCCGGCACGAAGAAGTTGCGGCTGTCCAGATTGGGGTTGAACCAGGCCCGTGAGACCAGGGTGACCGGTTCGGCTTCCAGGCGCAGACCCATGGTTCGGGCGAAACGCTCCTGCAGCATCGCGCGGTTGAAGTCCGCCGCGATGTGGGAAGCATCGCTCAGCACCACGCTGGCGGTGTTTGAGTCCGAGCCGTCCAGCAGGAGCTGCACCGAAGCGGTGCGGCCGCCTTTCAGGTCCTCGGAGAAACCTCGATTGAACCTGAGGACCGCCTTGGCGACGCCGGAATCGAGCACGGCCTGGATCTCCTGCTCTGAGCTGAGCCGACGCACCACATCGAAGCACCCGGAACCCTCGAAGCGGGTGATCAGATCGCGACTGGAGGGTGTCCGGTCCAGATCGTAGACAGCCAGGGGCACATGGCGCACGTCCGTGTTCACTGCGTAGCCGATGATGAGCACCTGGACCACGGGTACGATGAAGATGACAGCCCGCATCCTCGGGTTCCGGAGGACCTGGATGAACTCCTTGACGAGCATGTGGTAGAGGCGTTCCAGCATGGCTAGTCCAGTCGCTTCTTGAAACTGTGGATGGCGAGCAGGAGCATGAGCGCGCCGAAGGCCACCATGAGCAGGCACTCTGGCCACAGCTGGGCGAGGCCGGCGCCCTTGAGGTAGAGGCTGCGCAGGATGGTCACGAAGTACCGGGCGGGAATGAAGTAGGTCACGACCTGCAGGGCCTTGGGCATGTTGCCGATATCGAACATGAAGCCCGAAAGCAGGAAGGCCGGCAGGAAGGTGGCCACGAAGGCCGCCTGGCTGGCCAGCAGCTGGGTCTTGGCCTTGGTGCTGATGAGAATGCCCAGGGACAGCGCCCCCACGAGGTAGATGGCCGAGACCGTGAAGAGCAGCAGCAGGCTGCCCCGGATGGGTACATCGAAGAGGAAGCGTCCGGCGAGTACCGAGAGCAGCATGTCCACCATGCCGATGACGAAGTAGGGGGCGAGCTTCCCCAAAATCAACTCGCTACTGCGCACTGGTGTGGAGATGAGCTGCTCCATGGTGCCCGTTTCCCATTCCCGGGCCACGGTGAGGGAGGTCAGCAGGGCCGTGATGAGCATCATGATCACGGCGATGAGGCCAGGGACGATGAAGACCTTCGATTCCATGTCCGTGTTGAACCAGGCCCGGGGGCGCAGTTCCAGGGGCAGGGCGGGGGCGCGGCCGGTCAGGCGCTGGAACTTCTGCAGCAGAATTTCCTGGGAGTAGGTGCGCACGATGGTTTCGGCGTAGCCCAGCGCCAGGGTCGTGGTGTTGGCATCGCTGCCGTCAGCTAGCACCTGCACTTGGGTGGGTCGCTCCGAGGCCACCTGCTTGCCGAAATCCACTGGAACCACCAGGGCCATGAGGACCCTGCCGTGCTCGATGGCCGCTTCTGCTTCCTGATAATTGCCAGGCCTCGCGGCCACAGAAAAATAGCGCGAGCCCTCGAAACGGCGCACCAGCTCCCGGCTCTGGGGCGTGCGGCTCTGATCCCAGACGGCTAGGGGCACGCGGTCCAGATCCAGGGTGAGGGCATAGCCGAAGATCATCAGCATGATCATGGGCAGGACGATGGCGATCCCCAGAGCGCGTGGATCGCGGACGACGTGGATGAACTCTTTCCGGGCCACGGCGGCCAGGCGGCGGAGGTTGAGGGCCCTCATGCGGCACATCCTATGCCGCACCCTGCGGGCTTCGCCTGCGGCAAAGTGGCGCTTCGCTCCTGCTTCACGCTCATGCGCTGAACTCCTTCTGTGCGCCGTCCACCCGGTCTCTGGCTTCGATGAGGGATACGAAGACATCCTCCAGGGAAGGCGTAATCCGCTCGATGGCATCCACCTGGAAGCCTGCCGCTGCCAGGTCGCGTCTCAGCAGGGGTGCGAGGGCCTCTGCGTCCTCGGTCATGAGGTGGATGGCCTGCCCGAAGAGTGCCGCGTCCCGGACGCCGGCAACCGCTGATGCGGCGCCAAGGGCCTCGTGAGGGCGGTCGCAGGAGACGGACAGCACTTGGTCCGCCATGAGGCGCCCTTTCATGTCGCCGGGCGTCCCCATGGCCACGAGCTCACCGCGGTAGATGAGGGCCAGGCGGTCGCAGTACTCGGCCTCCTCCATGTAGTGGGTGGTGACGAAGACGGTGACATCCTGGCTGGCCATCTGGTAGATGAGGTCCCAGAAGGTGCGGCGGCTCAGGGGATCCACCCCCGAAGTGGGTTCGTCGAGGAAGAGTATCTGGGGTTCGTGGAGCAGGGCGCAGCCCAGGGAGAGGCGCTGCTTCCAGCCCGCCGGCAGCAGACCCGTCCGAGCCTGGCGGTGTTCCTGGAGGCCAGCCATCTCCAATACCCACGCCTTCCGGGCAGCCTTCCTCTCCCGGGGGATCCGGTAGATGCCACTGTAGAAGTCGATGTTCTCTTCCACGCGGAGGTCGTCGTAGAGGCTGAACTTCTGGCTCATGTAGCCGATGTTCAGCTTGATCTGCTCCCGCTGGGTCCGGATGTCGAAGCCTGCCACAGTGCCGCTCCCGCCGGAGGGTTCCAGGAGCCCGCAGAGCATGCGGATGGTGGTGGACTTGCCGGCACCGTTGGGGCCCAGGAAGCCGAAAATCTCACCCCGGTTCACGTCCAGGCTGATGCGGTTCACGGCCACGAAGTCCCCGAAGCGCCGCTCCAGGTCCCGGAGGGTGACGGCGAAATCAGGCATGCGTCGCCCCAGGAATGGCAGAAGTGAACACGTCCTCGAGGGTGGGTTCGATCACGCGCAGTTCATGGCAAGGGATCTCCGCGTTGCTCAACGCTTTTTCGATGGCGGTGCGTCCGCGGTCTGCGTCCACTACCAGGACGTGGATGCGATCGCCGAAGAGGGTGACAGTACCGAGGCCTGCGGAGCGAAGGATAATCGAGGCCTGCCTCGGCTGGTCGCAGCGGACTTCCAGCAAGGTGCCCTGCAAGAGTCCCTTGACGCCTTCCACGGTGTCACAGGCCAGGAGGCGGCCCTGGTGGAGCAGGCCGATGCGGTTGCAGCGCTCCGCTTCGTCCAGGTAGGCCGTGGAGAGGAAGATGGTTACGCCCTCGGTCTGGAGCTGGTAGAGGATACGCCAGAAATCCCGGCGGGAGACGGGGTCCACGCCGTTGGTGGGCTCGTCCAGGAAGAGCACCCGGGGGGTGTGGATGAGGGCGCAGGCGAGCCCTAGTTTCTGTTTCATGCCTCCCGAGAGGTTACCGGCCTGGCGGCGCTTGAAGGGGGTGAGGTTGCTGAAGGCCAGGAGGCGTTCGACCCGCTCCAGGCGGCCCGTCTGGGGCACTTCGTAGAGTTCGGCGTAGAAGTCGATGTTCTCCTGCACGGTGAGGTCGGGATACAGGCCGAAGCGCTGGGCCATATAGCCGATGCGGTCCTTGATGGCGTCTGATTCCATCGTGACGGCGAGTCCATCCACCCAGGCCTCTCCGGCACTGGGTTTGAGAATGCCCGTGAGCAGGCGCATGGTGGTGGTCTTGCCCGCCCCGTCGGGTCCCACGAGGCCGAAGATCTCTCCTGCCTCTACGGATACGGTCAGCTGGTCCAGGGCCACCAGGTCCCCGAAGCGGCGCGTCAGCGCCTGCGTCCGGACGGCTTGATTCATCTGGCTTCCAGCTCGATCTCGGCGTCGGCGGGCATGCCTGGCTTGAGCTCCATGGCCAGATTGCGAATGTCGATCTTGATTCGATAGACCAGTCGTGAGCGCTCCTTCCGGGTCTGGACGCTCTTGGGAGTGAACTCGGCCTCAGAGGAAATGAAGGAAACCCGGCCCTCGTACCGTTTCCCTGGGTAGGTATCGGTGGTGATGGAGGCTTTCTGGCCCACTTTCACCCGGCCCAGATCGGATTCCTCCAGATAGGCGCGCAGCCAGACCTGGTCCAGGTTCGCCAGGGTCACCACCGAGGTTCCCGGGGCGACGTATTCCAGGGGTTCGATGTTCTTGGAGAGGATGACGCCGGAGGTGGGTGCCGTGAGGGTCGCATAGCCCAGCTGGGTCTGGGCCAGGGCCAGGGCCTGCTGGGCCTGTTCGAAGCGGGCCCGGGCCTGATCGATGTCCTCCTTGCGGGGCCCGATTCGCACCAGAGTGTACTGCTGGTCGGCCTGCCGGACCTTGGCCCGGGCCGCCTCCAGGAGCGCGCGCGTGGCCTCGTAGTCGCGGATCGAAAGGATGCCCTTCTGCTGGAGGTCGCGGAGGCGAACCTCGTCGGGCTCCAGCCTCTTCAGGTCGGCATTCGCCTGTTCCAGGGCGGCTTTGGAGGCCTCGATCTCCTCCTTGCGGGAGCCCGCCAGCAGCGCATCCAGGGCGGCCCTGGCCGTGGCGGCGTCCGCATGGCGCATGGCCACCTGCTGCTCCAGGTCCTTGGCGTCAAGGCGAGCCAGGAGTTGTCCGGCCTGGACCACCTGACCTTCGTCCACGGGTCGTTCCAGCACCTTGCCCGCCACGCGGAAGCTAGCTTCCACCTGGATCACCTCGATGTTGCCCGAGAGGCCGAGGCGGGTCTGCTCGTGGCTCCGACACGAGACGGCGAGCAGCAAGGCTCCGGCTGCAAGGGCCTTCAGGAGGATCGGCATGGGTGGGCGTTTTCGCATGGGCAACCTCAGCGGGTGTCGGGATCGGGCAGGGCGGGCAGGGGGGCGCCGGGATCGAGGGCCACACCGCGCCAGAAGAGGTCGAACCAGGCCCGCATTCCCACTCCGACTGCCATTTCCGGGGGAATGTTTGCTA